>JAKZVK010000984.1:0-12106 GCA_047516085.1 Bryobacterales bacterium | reverse complement strand
GGTCAAACTCAATGACCCCTGGTATTATATCGGGTTTCTGTATCGATCCGCGACGGTATCTGATGCAGTCCATGATGATGTCGTTGATCTGAACGCCAGCGATCTTGTTCAATTCCCTGAGGCTTTGCGCGAGCCCTGATGCGTCCTCATCCGTCGTGTCATCCCTATCCAACATCGCCAGTGTCGCGCTCATGAGCGCATAGTTCTCCGATAGTAGTTCGATCTCCGCGCGGATGTCTTCGGGTACGGTTAGCTCTGCCTCCTCTCCGAGCAGCCCCTCCAGAAAGTGATCGATTTCCTCTGTCCGGATCTCCAAGAATTCTCGCATCGACACCCGATCATCGCCGAATGGTTTGATGGTGAGCTTGAATGGCTTGCTCCGTTTCTGATGCAGGGCGAGGTGGTTCCACAGGCTAAGGAGACCCTGTATGAGTTCGTTCGCTTCTTCGAAGTCTTCGAAAGGCGACGTCGCGCCTGGCAAGAATTCGTGAACGGTCCAGTTGGGCGAGGCGGGTAAGCCCGGACTAGCGATGTTTCCCATGAAGCGAGCGCGGATCGCATAGAAAGGTGTCGGGCACGAGTGTGCTTCAAGCAGCGCACGGATCATGGCGTCGCCGACATACTTTGGTGGTTTCTGGGCCATCCCGTTGAGCGTAGCGTTCACTGGATCGAATGGCTAGACCGACATCGCTAAGTGTTTTTATTCTGTCTCGTTTTGACGCTACGTTTTTGACGTCTCATATTGCTGTTGCACAAGGACTGCACAGGGAGAGGCAGCATGAGTAATGTCATTGCCACTATTCTTGGCCTCGTTTCGGTTGGGGTCGCGGCTACGTATGTCATATTTACTTTGGTCAGGGCTCGCAACGACCGCCGCCGAGACGAACGTCTGTCGATCGCATTCGACCGGGCTCATTCGATTAGGACAAGGGGCATCGGGTTTCAGGGAACCCACTACAGCGTCTATGCTGAGCTGGACTGGCCCTACAGACGCGGTGAATAACTGATCCGTTCCGGAGCGCATGATCACCGGATCGATTCGACGGCGGTTTCAATGGAGTGCCGGTTGCCGGGTTCCCATTCGCTCGACGACATCAGCAAACACATTCGTATGCTCGAAGTGCGATGTGGGAATTGTGCCAGGAGCGGAAGCTTGCGGATCGAGAAGCTCATTGATGAGCACGGGCGCGACATTACGTTACCGGATCTGAGAACCCTCCTTTCAGGCGACTGTGAGTACAAGGATGCGGTGCGGCGGAAGGACCGCTGCCAAGTGTACTATCCACAGCTACGGGAATTGCGGGGGTAGGGGTAGGACTAGGCGCGAAGAGCGACAATTCAATCGGCCCCGTTCTTATTGCGATTCGTCGAACGATGCTCTATGAGTTTTCTCGGTTGGCCCAAATCCTAGGAGAGTTATTATGGCCCGTGGAGCTAAAAATGTTGCAAAAACCAAATCCCCGGTTAAACCCAAAATAACCTTTCATGAAAGCCAGCTCAAAAAAGGGGAAGTCCGTAAACTGAATGCGCTTAGGAGATGCCTTGGTGATAACATTGCGAACAGAGCGTTTGCGGATTGGATAGCTTCTCAACCTGGGAACATTGCGGAAACTGATAACAAGAATGCGGAGTTGATCGCCGAGATTCTTATCGATAAAATCAATCAAGGAACGCTCCTAATCCCGCGAAGTGGGTATCTGGTGAGGCGGGGTAGAGGTCGGATGATTTTAGAGAGTGCCGCCGAGTAACCTGTCCCAGCTAACTTTCTCTAGCACACACTTGGGACACCGGAAACTTGCAGAAATCCTACCTTTGTCCCAGTTGTCCTAGTGAAATTGAAGTTAGAGAACTAGAGCAGCATACTAAATATTCCAACCAAATTCCCGACTGGGACATGGGAAAACTGAGACACAGCCCTCCCCAATTCAGTCCTCGGACCATCCGAAATCCGCTTTACATAGTTTCTCAAAATATACTCGGCACTCGGCACTCGGCACTCGGCAAGAGGTGGAAGGGTGTACCTCCATTTGCGATCGTCAATCAGCACCGGAAATGTGGGTCAGGTATCCCCGCTATGCGAATCTCGCGATCATTGCGGCGCGAGTCCGCTTTTTGTCCATTCCTTCCGCTTGACCTTCAGGAGCCGATGTAGAGAGGAGGTCAGCTTGAGTCTGCAGATGACCCAAAGGCGACTAGGCGGCCGGACCTTGATTCGCCGCTTTCAGGCCGAAGCGGACGAACCGGGGCTGAGCGAGTTGGTCTGCTTGTAGCCAGCCACAGGCGGAAATCGGGAGCCCAAATTCCTTCGACGTAATAGTGGCAAATTTCTAAACTCGAATTCAAGCTTTCGGATCCTGTCACAGTCTACACAACACCTGCCGCCTCCGCGTGGAGTCGCAGCAATCCCTGGATAGAATCCTGATCGCGGCGACCAAGGCCGCACTCGGTTCCAATGCCAAATCCGCTGATGACACGACCGGCCGAAGAGATTCGCCGCGATGCGCCGTCGACGCCGTCGGTCTGATGCACGAGACCGAGAAACAGCTGGGTCTCCGGCTGAAGCGCAAGATCGACGAGCGGCGAGAAATAGGCGACATCGTCTCGATTGCGCGGTACTGGCAGGTGTAGCCAGTCGATCGGCCGGCCGATAGCCGCCGATACCCTGTTGGCGACGCCGACGAGCACGCCTGTGTCTGCCGGCTCCTTCCAGTGCCGGTGATTCATGTCGCCGTAGCACAGGTGATAGCCGAGCGCGACCCCGGCCGGAACCGCCTCACCCAACCGCGCTAAGCGCTCAACAAGGCCGGCCTCCGCGCCGTCGCCGAGAAACGGGACTTCGTAGACCCGCTCGAAGATGCTCATCTCGGTGGCGACATCCCATTGCACGGCGAGCTCGTCGCGCGGGATGGCCGCGCAAATCGCCTCGAGCTCCTCTAGCATCTTGGCCTCGTAATGCGGCTCGACCGCCCCTTGGTCACGGTAGGCGACAAAGGAATAGACCGGTGCAAACGGTGTCGGCAGGCAGACCTGAAAACGGCAATCGGGGAGGAAGCCGCCATCGGTCTTGACCCGCTTGAAGATGCCATACGATGCGATCGCCTCGTGTGCGAAGCCCAAGTCACCGAGTTCGAGGTTGGCCAGACCCGCACCAGGCTTGAAACGGAATGGTGGGTGGAGCTGATAGTCACGCTCGCGATCCGCGCTGGGCTCGAAGACGTCCTGGCGCGCGAACACTTGACGCTGCCAGCCGATCCAGTTGGCACGGTTCCCGGTCTCGCCGTCGGGCACGCGCCCGAGAAGGGGCCCGAGTGTCTCGCTGACGGCGTCGAATACGACGGCTGCGCTTTCGAGGGGTATGCTGCCGACCAGGTGGACCGGTCTTGTCGGATTCTTGGACGTGGCGCCAACCATCATTCGACTCCTCTGTGGCGGGGCGGCCTGCCAAAATGATCGCCCAACTCGGTGATGAACCGCTCGACCGCCGGCGGATGATAATGATCTATCCGATCGATAACCGCCGTCCGGAATACCATGCGAAAGGATGGGACGGCGAGGCGGACCAGTTCGCCGGCGGCGATCTGATCGGCGAAATCTCCCTCGACGACGGTCATGAACGCATCGGTCGTCCGTACGATCCTGCAAAGGATTTCGAAGTCGGCGCAGGCGATCTGCGGGATCTTGGTGTTGGGCGGACTGGCGTCGGTCAAATCATGATAAAGCGGCACATGCTGCGGGACGTCCTCGGGCGCCGCCATGGGAAATGCCATGAGCGCCGCCAAGGAAATCTTGCGGTCACCGGTCAGTGGATGGCCCGCCCGGACCACGGGCGAGAACGCGAGGTCGCGAAGACGCCGGATGCGGATTCCGTCGGTCTGCTGCAAGCCACGGTGACCGGCCACCACCAGATCGATCTCGTCGCGCATCAGAGTCGCAACCAGCTCGTCGGACGATCGCTCGACAATCGAGTAGTCGAGACCGGGAAAGCGCGCCACGAATGCCGGGAAGAATTCGCCGAGTATGGCGCCCCGAATGCCCTGCTGCACGCCGAGGCGGAGCGAGCCGGTCTCAAGCGCTCCGAACAGGTCGGCCTCGTGCTGCAGGTCCGTCGCACGGTTCAGGATCTCGTAGCTCTGCCGGGCGACGCGCTTGGCGAACTCGGTCGGCACCATGCCGGCGGGCGAGCGGACGAAAAGCCGATTGCCCAGCTGGGCTTCCAGCTTGCCGATGCTGGCCGTCAGGGCGGGCTGTGAAATCGAGACGGCATCGGCCGCCCGATGAACGCTGCCAAATTCATAAACGGCCCGAAAATGGTTGAGCTGCTTCAGGGTGATCATGGGATATGATAAATAAAATCGATCGAACAATCATTATTTCTAATTTTACTTTATTACACCGCGCCGCCTAACCTCGAATCCTGATCTTGGCGGCGCCGGGCCGTGACCACACAGGGATGACGACCGGTTGATGAGCGAACGTGGGAATCTTAGCCATCTCATCGTTGGCGGCGGTATCTCGGGCCTCGTGCTCGCGATCCACCTGAAGCAAAACGCCTGCCGGGTCGACATCATCGAAAAAGAGACGCAATGGACGCCCAAGGGTGCTGGCATCCATCTCTACTCCAACGCCATGCGCGCGCTGGCTGAGATCGGAATCGCCCATGAGATTCTCACGGTCGGGCGGGGTCAAGACGAATACGATTACGCCGATCCTACCGACTCGCACCGAGTGAGGGTGACTTATCCGAGGCTCGCCGGTGACGATTTCCCGGGCTTGACGTCGATCTCGCGCCAGGACTTGCAAGACATACTGGTGCGGAAGGCGACAGCGCTCGATATTCCGTTCCGGCTCGGCACGACGGTCCGCTCGGTCGACCAGAGCGATAGCGCCATCGATGTCGGGTTCTCCGACGGTCTCGATGGGCGCTATGAGCTGTTGATCGCGTGCGACGGGATCTATTCGCAGATCAGGACCGACGTGTTTGGCCTGTGCGACCCGATATACACGGGTCAGGCGATCTGGCGCGCCACGCTAGAGCGCCATCCCGACTCGACGGTCCCGAAAATCATGTATGCCGGCGGCGGCAAGATGTTCGGCGTCGTTCCCATCGACCAGGACCGCGTCTACCTCATGGCCGGCATGCCCGATCCCGACAAGCCGCGTTATCCGGCGGACGCTTTCCATGACCTCATCAGGTTAAATTTCTCCGAGTTCGGCGGTCTCGCGCCCTTTTACCTGGACCAGATCACCGACCCCGGCCAGGTCGCCTACACGGCGATCGAGATCGTCGTGCAGGAACCGCCCTGGTATCGGGGCCGGGTGTTTCTGATCGGCGACGCAGCACACGCCTCACCGCCCTATCTGGCTCAAGGCGCGGCAATGGCTATCGAGGACGCCATCGTGCTCGGCGAGCTGATCTCGGGCGGCGGTACACTGGCCGAGATCCAAAATGGTTACATGGCTCGGCGGTTCGATCGCGCGAGCTTCGTTCAGAATCTCTCGCTTCAGCGAAACAAGGAACGCTATCAGGGCGAGCCGTACCGCGCGGGAACAGGCGGCAAGAGCGAACGTATCGTCGAACTCGAACAAAATGCGCAGCGCCAGATCGACGAGCTCTACGCCGAGCTCGCGAAACCGATTTGAATGGGATGGGATCGGAGGACGACCGACATGAAAGATGACGCCGCCGCCACGGCGGAACGTGACAAACCGCACTTGTTTTGCCCTAATGGCTTGAGCGCAAGGCTGTCGCCTCGCAATGAACAAGATGAAACTACTGACAGGGAGAAGGAACCCATGAAAAAATCGCTACTTGTAGGATGCATCGGCCTCGCCGCCGTCGTGGCCGCGCCGTGGACGACACAAGCCGTGGCCGAAGAGGTGAGCCTCAAGCTCGTCTCGATGCTGCCAAAGAAGACGCCGATCGGTCAGGCATTCGGCGGGTTCATCAACCGGCTCAACAAGGAGCTTGCCGGCGAGTTTCGAATCGACTGGCGCGGCGGCCCCGAGGTGGTGCCCCAGTTCAAACAGCCCAACGCGGTTCGTATCGGCTCGGTCGACGCGACGCTCACCAGCCCGAGCTACGCCAATGGGATCCTCAACGTGTCCGGCTCGGCCAATTACTCGAACAAGCAGTTCTCCGAGATCTACTCGACCGGCTATCTCGACTTCATGGAGAAGCTCCATGCGGCCAAGGGCCTCGTCTATGTCGGTGAGCTGCCGGTCTCGCAGCTACGGTTCCACGTCTTCTTGCGCAAACCGATCAAGAAGTTGTCCGACTTCAAGGGACTGAAGATCCGTGTCTTCCCGGCAATCGCGCCAGCCGTAAAGGCGCTTGGCGCCTTACCCCTCGTGTTGCCCATGACCGAGATCTATACGGCCATGGAACGCGGTATCGTCCAGGGGTTCGTGACCGGCGTCTCCGGGGCCGCCAAGCAATACAGGGGCGTGCTCGGCGCCTATGTAGAGCCTGGCTTCTACCGCGCGACATTCCATTTCCTGGCAAATCCCAGATCTTGGAAGAAGGTCCCCGCCGCGACGCAGGCCAAGGTGATCAATTTCGTTCGCAACGTCGAGCCACCCGTCTTCGAGGCGAGTTGGAACAAGAACCTGGAAGCTGGCTACCGAGATCTAAAAGCGACCGGTGCCAAAATCGTCCGCTTCTCGCCGGCCGAGACGGCAAAGTACAAGAAGACCGTCCTCGATGCCGCCTGGGCTGCCGTCCGCAAGAAGGCTCCCGAGAACGGCAAGCGCCTGCAGTCGATGCTTATGAAATAGACCGGCCCGTTTCATCGGCGAACGTTTCATGACGCCCGCGCATCCGGTCGTGGTCCGCCACGATCGGCGGCGGGCGTCCTGTGTCGGCGCCGACCAGGCGTTCGGGGAACGGATCGACCCATGCACGAGATCCTGACAGGTGCGGCCAGATGGTTCGATCGTCTGAACCGCGTCCTCGCGGCGGTCGCGTGCATGTTGCTGGTCCTGATCACGCTCGCAATCTGCACCGAGATCTTCACCCGGTCAGCCCTCGACATCTCGAATCCCTGGCTGGTCGAGCTCAGCGAGATCACTTTGCTCTACGTCACGTTCCTGGGCGCCGCCTGGGTGCTGGGGAACGACAAGCACGTCGCACTCGACCTGGTACTCAATCATATCAGCGATAACGCGGCGCGGCGGCTGCATCTGGTGCTGTCGCTGATGGCGGCGGTCGCCTGCTTCATCGTCACCTGGTTCGGGATCCTGATGGTGATCGATCAGTTCGTGAGCGACATCCGTGAGCCCACAATCATGGCGCCGCTAACATTCTGGATCACCGCTGTTGTCCCGTTCGGGTTCGTCCTTCTGGGCGTGCAGTTCATTCGCCGGGGCATCCGTGCGGCGATGGGCCTTTCGCTCGCCGTCGGGCAGCGCTAGCGAACGCGGTCGGGGAACGTACCCATGGAATGGTGGGAATCCTTTTTGGTCATCATGGGCGGGTTGTTCGTCCTGATGTTCATGGGCCTGCCCGTGGCATTTACGTTCCTGGTGGTCAATCTAATCGGCGCCTACATTTTCTTCGGCGGTGTGCCGGGGTTGCTCCAGCTGGTGATCCAAATCTCCGAATCGCTCACCTCCTTCACCTTGGTTCCGGTCGCGCTGTTCCTGCTGATGGGCGAGATCATGTTCCATTCGGGGATCGGCTTCGATCTGCTCGACACGTTGGACAAGTGGTTCGGCAGCCTCAAGGGGCGGCTCGCGCTGATGGCGGTGGGCGGCGGCGTACTGTTTTCGGCGCTGACCGGGAACAGCATGGGCAGTATCGCACTGCTGGGCGCGACCCTGGTACCGGAGATGGAGAAACGCGGCTATGGCAAGCCCATGTCGTTGGGCCCGATCCTGGGCAGCGGCGGCCTCGCCATCATGATCCCGCCCAGCGGGCTCGCGGTGCTGCTCGGCGTCATTGCCGAGCTGTCGATCGGCAGGATACTGATCGCCATCATCCTGCCCGGCATCATCATGGCGGTGCTCTATGCGCTCTACATCATCGGGCGCTGCATCGTCGATCCCGACGTGGCGCCGGCCTTCAAGGTCGAGCCGATTCCGTGGTCGGTCAAACTGCGGGCTGGCGCGGCGCACATCTTTCCGGTCGCGTTCATCATCTTCATGGTCGTCGGCGTGATCTTCGTCGGCCTGGCCACGCCCAGCGAGTCGGCGGCGTCAGGCGCACTGGCAACCTTCCTGCTCGCCGTCGTGCGCCGCCGCATGAGTTGGCACATCTTCCGCCGTGCGATCGTCGGCAGCCTCGAGATCTCGGTGATGCTGCTGCTTATCATCTCGGGGGCGCTGGCGTTCACCCAAATGCTCGCCTTCACCGGGGCTACCGAGGGGCTGGTCAATCTGGTTCTCGGCGTCGACGCCGGACCGCTCGTCGTCATCGGGTTGATGCTTCTCACCGTCATTCTTCTCGGCATGGTGATGGGTCCGGTGCC
This sequence comes from Bryobacterales bacterium, assembly GCA_047516085.1. Lineage (GTDB taxonomy): Bacteria > Acidobacteriota > Terriglobia > Bryobacterales > UBA6623 > JAKZVK01. The sequence goes on along the minus strand of JAKZVK010000984.1, from coordinate 3,641 downwards.
GATCATGCTGGTGACGCTGCCGGTCTTCGTACCGGTGGTCGACACGCTTGGCTATGACGCCATTTGGTTCGCGGTCCTCTACCTGATCGCCATCGAAACCGGCTCGACGTCGCCACCGTTCGGCGCTGGTCTGTTCGTCATGAAGGGCGTCGCCCCGCCCGGGACGACGATGAACGAGATATACCGGGCGGCCGTGCCGTTTCTGATCTGCGACGTGCTCGCCATCCTCATCGTCTTGGCATTCCCCGCCATCGTTTCTTGGCCGATTGCCTTGATGTTCTGACACGGAGATATCATGATCGCGATAATCGGCGCCGGTATCGGTGGACTTGCCGCGGCGATCGCGTTGCGCATGATCGGCGTCGAGGTCCGCGTCTTTGAACAAGCCGCCGCGTTCCGGCGGGTCGGCGCCGCCATCAACATGACGTCCAACGCCGCCAAGGTGCTGGATGGGCTCGGGCTCGGCGATGCCGTCCGCGAGGCGGGGCACGTTCCCGCCTTTCGAATTAGCCGGACCTGGGATACCGGCGAGGAGACTTCGCGGGTCGAGTTGGGAGAATGGGCGCGCGAGCGCTACGGCGCATCGCCCCTTTTACTTCACCGCGCGGATCTTCTGAGCGCGCTGGAGGCGGCGGTCCCGATGGAGATCATTGAACTTGGGAAGAAGTTGGTCGGTCTCCGTGATGACGGCGACACGGTCGAGCTCGCTTTCGAGGACGCCACCACGTTCATCGCCGACGGGGTGATCGGTGCCGACGGCATTCATTCGGTGGTGCGCCAAGAACTCTTCGGCCCCGACACGCCGACCTATAGCGGCATGTCGGCCTATCGCTCGGTCGTTCCGGTCGAACGGTTGACGGGCGGAGACCACGAAAGCTTTGTCAAGTGGTGGGGGCCCACGCCGGAGATCCAGATCGTGACCTTCCTCATGGGCCGTGGGCACGAAGTCTTCGTATTTGCCACCGTGCCCGAGGACGACGAGGCCCCTGAATCGTGGTCGATGGGCGGCGAGGTCACGGACTTGGTGTCATTCTTCTCGGGCTTCCACGTCGATGCCAGGCGGATCATCGGAGCGTGCGACAGCACGCTCCGCACGGCGCTCTACGAACGCCGGCCGCTCGACCGTTGGACACGTGGGAACGTCGCGCTACTGGGCGATTCCTGCCATGCGATGACACCGTTTATGGCGCAGGGCGCAGCTATGGGGCTGGAAGATGCGGCAGTGCTCGCACGCTGCATCACGGCGGAAGCTGACTGGCCGGCCGCCATCGCGCGTTACCAACAGACGCGAATTGATCGCGTCGGAAGAATTCAGCTCGGTTCGCATCGGAACGATTGGCTTCGTCAAGAAGGCAACCCGGACTGGGTCTACGGCTACGATGCCTGGGTCGCCGAACTCGCTTGACGCACACGCGGCGGCGAATGTTCTATATACTGATACTCGGGCTCATCGCGACACCGGAGGAGAACCGCCATGGAGGTTCCAGAAATCGGTGTCACCGAGATCGTGAAGGACGTTCCCGTGAGCCTCGACCACGGCTTGCCCAACTACTGGTATCCGGTATTGCAGTCCGAAGAGATCCCGGCGGACCAACCCCTTGCGCTTCGCGTCATGGGCCGGGATTTGGTGGCGCGACGGCGACGGCGACGGCCTACCCCGTGTCCTCCTCGATCGGTGCCCGCATCGCAACGCACGGCTCTCGAACGGCCACGTCCTGGATGGCGACCTTCAATGCCCGTTCCACGGGCTTCGGTTTGATGGCGCGGGTCGCTGCCTGCGGATCCCGTGGGAGCCAGACGACAGCCCGCTAATCGAAGACGTCGCCGTCACGGCTTATCCGACGCGAGAGCTCGGGGGATATATCTGGTCCTATGTCGGAGACACGGATCGTTTTCCACCGCCGCCGCTCGAGGACGAGGTGCCGGAGGAGCTCACCAACCCCGACCGCTTCATCTGGTTCCGGCTGCCCACGGACCACTGGCGAACCAACTGGTTGGTCGCAATCGACGGCGGCGACGCCTATCACGCGGTAATGCTGCACGCCGATTCGCAGGCGGTGTCACGTGACGAGGCGTGGGCCGGCGGGAGCGCCAGGAAGGCTAACGTGCCAGTCGCCGACCGCCGAATGAAGATCCTGGAGACCGCCCACGGCATTCGCGCGATCGCCGTCGATGGCGCGGGCGAGCCGGTTCATCACGGACATTTCACCAACCAAAAGCTCCTCGGCGAGCGATTCCTTCTGCCCTGCATCAGCTCCAATCCTATTCGGCCGGTGCCGGGAGTGGAGCCCTACACCGAGCGGCTATGGCAGTATCCGGTCGATGAGCATTTGACGCGAATCGAGCGGTTTCTGTGCTTTCGGGCGGAGAGCGAAGAGGACCGCGAGCGCGCGACGCGCATCTTCAACGACGTGGCGCTGCCTCGACTGGAAAAGGTTGGCGCCGAGGACAAGATGATCGCAGAATCCCAAGGCGACCTTTTAAATGCTCGCGCCGAGGAGGTTCTGTTCGCGCCCGACGTCGATACGGTGAAGCAGCGGCGCCAAATTCGCGATGCGTTTCTTTCCCAGCGCGACGGAACCCGCACCGACGTCCGGCCCGATTCCTTGGTGTTCCCGGTGTGAGGGCCGCGGCGCGTCGATGACGGTACGACTGAACGGCTGCCGCACGCTCATCACCCGCGCGTAAGTCCGCAATGGTCGGGTAGCGACGAAACGGCGCTGGCGTCTAATTGATCCGATTGCGCGGCAGCCTGCGTTTCGGCGTGCCCGGTAATGCGTCCGCTTCACCTCTCAATTCAGAAATTCGGCTGCATCTCGGATCAAACGACAGAATTCACCTACATCGCGGGATGGCCGTAGAGCCGCGTTTGGCTTGGATATGAGATTGGGACCTGATGGACTCCATGAGTTGCCAGAGCGTAGACTCGATAACTTGAACCTGGGTGGAATGGCGCTCGAAGCGGGAGATGACCTGATGCCGGACAACGATGGAGACATTCTCCTCACTCTATTCCTCAAGCACGATCAATCGAAGAATTTGGCGGAGATCCAAGGCACGCTCGGCGACCGGGAATGGTGGGATAGGTTTCCGCCCGATGGGGTCGAGATCGTCAGTTGGTATGTCGTCATGGGAATTGGCCAGGTGGTCACGTTGAAGATGGCGCCGGAAAAGGTCCCGGTCGTCAATCTCGAGATCGAGCGTTCGGCATGGGGCGTGTTCTCGACCGAGTTCTTTCCGACATACGATTTTGTACCGGTACGCGAGAGAATTCGGCGCGATTGGCGGAATAGCCGCCAAAGCACGAAGAACCAGTTGTCAATCGGCGTTGAACATTGACCCCCTATCGGCGTGCAATGTTGACCCCTTTGGGGATGCACGGCGGAGGTCGTACAGGTAGTCCATAGGAGGGGCCCGCGCGCGGGCCGACGCGCCCACCACGCGGCTGGCGGCGGACCGCGCGTGGGAGGTTCCTGTGGGCCCACCTGGGCGACCGGGCCGCAGGTGGATCGGTTGCCTTTAGGACCGATTCTTGAAGCGCCAGGAGTCGTTTCCGGTCTCGATGATCTCGCAGTGGTGCGTCAGACGATCGAGGAGCGCGGTGGTCATCTTGGCGTCGCCGAAGACGGACGGCCATTCGC
>JAKZVK010000983.1:0-5855 GCA_047516085.1 Bryobacterales bacterium | reverse complement strand
TTGCGCGAGGCGGTCTCGGACTTTTTCCAAATGGACGTCGATTCGCCCTACATGCTGCTGGTCGCGCCCGTGCAGCCGGACATTCGCCGCCGCATGAGCGCCGACCAGGATCGGCTGTTCGGCATCGACAAGCTCAACGTGCCGCGGTCGACGATCCCCGCCGTCACGCACGTGGACTATTCGGCGCGGGTGCAAACGGTGCGGCCCGAGGAGAACGGGCTGTACTACGATCTGATCGCCGAGTTCGGCAAGCTGACGGGTTGTCCCGTGGTGGTCAACACCTCATTTAATGTGCGCGGCGAGCCGATCGTATGCACGCCCGAGGACGCCTACAAGTGTTTCATGCGGACCGAGATGGACGTTCTCGTCATCGGCGATTTCGTCCTCGAGAAGCAGGACCAGGGTGAGTTCGTGGAAGAGGTCGCCTGGCAGGAGGTCTTCCAGCTTGACTAGCCGACTCAATCCACAATCGCCGGACACCCAACTCACCGCACAGGCGCGCAAGTCCGCCGTCGCTGTGGGGGTAGTGCTGCTGGTGATTGCCGGGTTCAATTTTTGGCAGGGGCGGCCGGCGGTCTACTACCCCTTCGCTTTGATCGGCTTGAGCTTACTCGTCATCAGCCGCGTCTGGGACGCCGGGGCGCGCGGCTTCCATCACTATTGGATGAAGTTCGCCGGAGTGCTGGGGTACGTCAACGCGCGGATTCTGCTTTCGTTGATGTTCTATCTGGTCATCACCCCTTACGGGCTCATCTCGCGCCTGGTGCGGCGCAACCCCCTTCGCCGCCGTGGCCCTTCGCAAGAGAGCTACTGGATTCCACGCAAGGTCCTCAAGCAAGAACACCAGCAGTTCGAGCGGCTGTTCTGATCCGTCGGCTCGCCGGCGTCGGTTGAATCAAAACCGGGTCGGGGCCTTAGCGGCCTTTCGCCCAAATCCGTACATAAGTCTCTTTCGACGACGAGATGAGCCGTTAGCGCCCGTGAACCGGGCGCCACAATCATAGCCCATGGATTCATCCATGGGTATCGGTCGAGAGCGCCTCCGCCCGCCCGTTGCTGTTTCTTCTTGCGCGCGGTCGACGACCGCGCGCAAGAAGAAACAGCAACGGGGAAACGAGTTGACGTAGGCGTGTTCGGAACCCATGGATGAATCCATGGGCTAGGATTGTTCGACCCTTGCAGGGTCGGCAAATCGACACCCATGCCCAACCAATCGGAAGCCCCGGCAGCGGCAGGGGCTTGGATAATGAGACCTGCTGCTCTCCACACCCTACGGGTGGATCAGGCTCAAACACTTCCGCTCTCTTCGAGCCTCACCCATCAAGTCATGAGGGCGTCACGACACAGGCTCCTCCTGACTTAAGGACAGATCGCGGACTTTCCGGCCTTTCCCCGCGAGTGTGCAACGATAGAAGAAGCCGCTATACCCAGGCGACTTTCTCTCTATCCCTCGCTTCAGGAACTGGGGATAGCCTCGTCGGCCGGCAGAAGCTCGACCCGCTGCATGGACACTCGCGTCAAAATCCTCAGCCCGGGGCGCGTCCGGGAACTCGTCCCGTCACTCATCACCGCCGGTGAGCGGATCGCGGTCGTAAAGGGCTGGTTCGATATCCTGCGTTCGGCTCACGGCAAGGTGATCGAGGGTGCGGCAGCGGAGGGTCACCGTGTTGTCGCCCTCGTCCATGCGGATCGCGAGTCGCACCCGACAGTGCTCGACGGGGGTTCGCGGGCGCAACTCGTCGCCGCTCTGGGGGCTGTGGCCTACGTGGTAATCTGTGACCAAGCCGCCGCCGAAGAACTCACGGCCGCTTGGGAACCGGCGGTGATCCTGGACGCGGAAGAGCCGGTTTCCAGCAGTGTCGTCGAAGATGTCCTCCAACGGTACCGATCGTAACCGGCCCCGTGGCGTCCAGCCCCGTCGCGCCGTACCCCGTCGCATCCTAGTCGTCCGGCTCGGCTCGATGGGCGACGTCATCCACACCCTACCCGCGGTGGCCCGTCTCAAGTCCTGCCTTCCGGACGCCGAGCTAAGCTGGGTCATCGAACCGCAGTGGGTCTTCCTACTGAAGGACAACCCGTACGTCGACCGCGTCATCGAGGCCCCTCTGCGCCGCTGGCGCGCCCAGCCGTTTCGGGCTCGGACACGGCGCGAGTTCCGCACGTTTCGAGGGACGCTACGCGAGCAGCCGTTCGATCTCGCCATCGACTTCCAAGGACTGTTGAAGTCAGCCTGCGTCGCCTACTTGAGCCGGGCTGAACGAGTCTTCGGCTTCGACCGCAAGGAACTACGAGAGCCGCTGGCGGCGTCTCTCTACTCTGACCGCGTCTCCGCGAGGGCGGCGCATGTGGTCGATCGCAACCTCGAGTTGGCTGCCGAGGCTTTGGCGGCGGCCGGTGCGGGAGATGAAGAACTTGGCGCTGATCGCGGGGACGAGATCCGATTCCCCCTGCCCGCAGGCGTGCCCGACTCGCAATTGCCGGAGCCACAATTGCCCGGGGGCGGCTTCGTCCTCACGACCCCGCTGGCGGGTTGGGGCTCCAAGCAGTGGCCGCTCGAACTCTTTTCGGAGCTGGCGGCGATGCTTCACCGCGAAACCGGGATGACGCTGCTGGTCGACTGCGCGCCGGCCGACTGCGCGAAGGCCGACGGGATCGTTCGTCGAGCGCCCGCGGGGAGTTGCCGGCTGCACGTTTCCTCTATCGAGGGATTGATCGCGGCCACAAGGAAAGCGCGCGCCGTTATCGGCGTGGACAGCGGGCCGCTGCATTTGGCCGCCGCGTTGCAGGCGCCCGGTGTAGCTCTGTTCGGTCCCACGGACCCGGCGCGCAACGGCCCCTACGGCTCGAGCTTTCGCGTGTTGCGCTCGCCCGATGCAGCGACATCGTACAAGCGCCGGGGAGAGATCGACCCCTCGATGCGGTCGATCGAGCCGCGAGAGGTTTGGGCGGCGCTGGAACCCATGCTCCGAGAGAAACCGCCGGTCAGGGAGCCGGACGAACGGGTTCGTGCCATCTCGTGAGGGGCCATCTCATGAACGGCCATCTCGTGAAGGGCCCTGCCGTGAAGAATCACCCTGATCACGTTCCCCATGTTGGCTTCACAGGAAACCTAACGATGAATCGCTTTGTTGCCCTCTTGTCTCTTATCCTCTCGGCGGCGATCTTGTCGCCTCCCAGTCTCGCGCAGCAACCCGGCGGCCTTCTGCCGAGCCGGGAGGCTTTCAAGTTGTACAAGCAGATCGGTGATCACATGGAGGCAACCTCGCTGGCCGTGCCGGAGCTGGCGCGCGCCGGCGCCCCCTTGATCGAGAACGTAAGGCAAGCCTCCGACGCCCTGCAGATTGGCGCGACCCGTGAACACTCCGGGCTGATTTACAAGCTGACCCGAAACGCCCGGATCTATCTCGATATCGCCGATGCCGTTCCGACGACCAATCCGTTTGCCGCTGAAGTAGAGCGGCAACTCATCGAGCTGCGTCAGGCGGTGCAGCGAGTCGAGATCCATTTCCTAGCCCAGCTCGCGGCCAAGGAAGACCGGCTGCGCGGCTCCGACCGCGACAACCTGCGGCGCTACTCCCAGCAGAACCGCGAGCTCGGGCCGCCCCAACCCGACGACAAGCGCGTCGTCTTCTTGGGTGACTCGATCACCGACGGCTGGCCGCTCAACCAATATTTCCCGAGCCAACCGTACGTCAATCGTGGCATCGGCGGGCAGATCACATCCCAGATGCTGGCGCGCATGAAGGCGGACGTCTTGGATCTCAAGCCGACGGTGATGGTCGTGCTCGCCGGCACCAACGACATTGCCCGCGGGGTCTCGACGGACATCATCAAGAACAATCTATCGATGATCGCCGACCTGGCGGTGGCGCATGAAATCAAGCCGGTTTTCGCGTCGATTCTGCCCGTCAGCGACCACCACGAAAAGAACGATCCCAACTATAAGCGCACCCCGGCGCGCCCACCCTCCACGATCCTCGAGCTGAACGCGTGGATTCAGCGCATGTGCGAGGTCCGCGACTTCGTGTACCTCGACTACTTCTCGGGCACGGTGGACGCGGGTGGCTACCTGCGAGCCGAGATCGCTGACGACGGCCTGCACCCCAACGCCGAGGGGTACCGGGTCATGACTCCCCTAGCCCATGGAGCCGTGAATCAGGCGCTTCGAGCTCGGGCTCCCACCAGCAAGAAGAAGCGCTTCGGGATTTTCTAGCCGGTACCGGTACTTAAGTGTGGTTTTAGTACCGTTCCTTCCTGAAGGACTTGTCAGTGCATCAGCTTGCGATGTATTTTGACATAGGTTAGCGGCGTTGCGAGTCGGCGGACCAGACTCAACCGGCGGCAAGAAAAGGATTCTTCATGTGGAAAAAACGGTTGTACTCCGGCGGTGCTGGATGTAGAATGAACTCCACTGAGTGCCGAAATAGCACATTCTCTGCCAAGGGGGCTTCGTTATGCGTACGTCACTGATTAGACTGTTGTTGGTCTGCGGGCTCCTGACCCTGTTCTTTGGGCCGGCGGCCCTTGGGGCCACAACGCTTACTGTTCCGGCACAATATGCAACGATCCAGTCGGCGATCAATGCCGCGACGTCGGGAGTAGACGAGATCGTCGTCGCTCCGGGAACTTATTTTGAGAAGATTGACTTCCTCGGCAAGGCGATTACGCTACGAAGCTCCGATGGTCCCGCGGTCACGACCATCAACGGTTCGGGAACGGGCTCGGTCGTGCAATGCATAAACGGCGAGGGCCCCGGCACCGTTCTCAAGGGTTTCACGATCACTGGGGGTAACGCCAACATCGGAGGTGGGATGCTCAACGTCGGTACCAGCCCCACCGTCAACGACTGCATCTTTGAGTTGAACCACGCCGCCGACCGGGGCGGCGGCATGTACAACCGCTCAGGGACTCCCATCATCACCGCCACCGTCTTCCGCGACAACAGCTCCGGGGCCATGGGCGGCGGCGTGTTCAATATCGAAGGGGGCAGCCCGACAATCACCGACTGCCGATTCGAGGGCAATACCTCGAACAAAGGCGGCGGGATGCGAAGTTACCTCAATAGCCATCCGACCGTCACCGACACCGTCTTCATTGAGAACCACGCCGGGGAGGAAGGCGGCGGGATGGACAACCGCAAGAACAGCAACGCCGTCGTCATCAATTGCAAGTTCATCGGCAACACGGCAGCCTCCGGCGGCGGGGGCATGCACAACTACGTCGGGATCGCCACCCCGACCGGCAATCCGACCATTGTGAACAGCCTCTTCATCGGCAACGTCGCGCCGTCCGGCGCGGGCATGCGGAACAACGATCCGAGCCCAATTATCACCAACTCGACGTTTGCCTACAACGAAGGCGGCGCTGCCATCAGAAGCCGTAACGGCAGCAAGCCCGTCCTCACCAACTCCATTGTCTGGGCCAACCCCGGCGGATCTCTTAGCTACACCTTGGACAGCGTGCCGGTCGTGACCTTCAGCAACATCGAAGGCGGTTTTACCGTTAACGGAAACATCGATGACGATCCGCTTTTCGTCAACCCTGCCGGGCCGGATGGCGACCCCGCGACCCTGGAAGACAACGATTATCGCCTGCAGTCGAGTTCACTTTCCGTTGACACGGGAATCGACCTCCTCACCCTGCCGCTGACCGATCTCGACGGGAACCCACGGGTCGCCGGGGGCATGGTCGACATGGGCCCGTACGAGTTCAGCGAGAGATATTGTCAAATGTTGTGGACGGGGCGGGTCAGGCGGCGCGTTGTTCGATCAGTTCTCCATCCTTGAATTTCTTTCCTTCTAAGACGTGGACCATCAGCTCCGAGCCGTTGAGTCTGCGCCAGCGAACCTCCGCTT
>JAKZVK010000982.1:0-5805 GCA_047516085.1 Bryobacterales bacterium | reverse complement strand
GAAGTTCTACGAGCACAACGCCGTCAAGCTAACCTTCATGCCGTTCTTCTTGCGCGCGGCGGCCGCGGCGCTCAAGGAATTCCCGGCGGTCAACGCGTCGCTCGACGCCGACCAGGTCGTCTACCACCGTGAGGTCAACATCGCCGTGGCGGTCGCGATCGAGGGTGGCCTGATCGTGCCGGTCATCCGCTCGGTCGATGAAAAGAGCGTTCTGGGACTGCAGCGCGCGGTGAACGATCTGGCGTCCCGCGCGCGCAGCAAGCAGCTCAAGCCCGACGAAGTGCAGCAATCCACGTTCTCAATTTCCAACTACGGCAGCTTCGGCAGCTTGTTCGCGACGCCCGCGATCAACCAACCGAACTCGGCAATCCTCGGGCTGGGAGCGATTCACAAAGCTCCGGTGGTCGTGAACGACGCGATCGCGATCCGGTCGATCTGCTACGCCACGCTGACGTTTGACCACCGGCTCCTCGACGGGGCCTTAGCGGATCAGTTCATGACGCATCTCAAGGCCGTGATTGAGAACTGGACTGAGCCCGTCGTATAGTTGGCGGACTGTGGTGGGGTGGGGGACAAGGGCCGGGAGACAGTACGAGGTCCCATCTGCCACATCGTATGTGGCGTGGCTTCGCGGGCGGCTGTTGTTCCGTCGGCCGATTGAACAAGAAGTAGGAGATACCCCCTAAGTGCCGCCTGTTTCTCTACGTAGCGACCTCATAGCTACGTGCTAGTTCGTTAGATTGGCCAGGTCGGGGTGTATAATCACAGTGTTCCAGTTCACAGATTATGACGGCGATCTTCTGGGTATTACTACCAATTCTGGTCTCGGTCGGCTCGGCACTGCTGGCGGTGTGGATCTGGCAGCGGCGGCTGGAAGTGCAACTCGCCCGCGAGCGGCAGGCGCTGTCGGAAGCGCGAGTGGCTATGGAGGCGCAGCAGCAAACCTTTGAAGAACTCGACACCTTGCGCGCCGAGGCCGTGCGCAAGCAGTCGCTCGACGACTTCCTGGCTGAGCTTCGAACCGAACAGCGGCGCTTTCTGCGCCACCAGAAGATGTTATTCGCCAACCGCAAGTGCCTGGTGGTTCAAGAGCGGCTCTACTTCCGCAACATCCCTCTCTGCAACTGGGTCGAGCACGAAGTCATGCTCGAAGAGGGCGCCGACATCGAGGATGTCGCAAAGACGTTGTCGGTGTTTACTCCCGAGTTGGTTGAGAGCGTTGCGCCGGCCAACAAGAACGGGCCGGCCAACACGAACGGCAAGGGTGTGGGCGGCCTCGTCGAGGCGGCTGTCGCCAAGATGGTCGGTTGAGCGGCACTCGATCACGTCCTCAGTTCCGCCAAGTCCTGAAACAGTTCCAACGCCTCGGGGTTCGCCAGTGCGTCGCGGTTCTTGACTGGCCGGTTGTCGATTACGTTCCGCACGGCCAACTCCGCGATCTTGCCGTTGAGAGTGCGTGGGATGTCGGCCACCTGCAGGATCTTGGCGGGCACGTGGCGGGGGCTGGCGTGGGTGCGGATCTGTTGCCGAATGTGGGCCGCCAGAGTCTCATCGAGGGTCAGCCCCTCCCGCAACTTGACGAACAACAACACCCGCACATCGTTGTCCCAACTCTGGCCCACCACAACCGCCTCGAGTACTTCCGGTAGCTGCTCGACGGGACGGTAGATTTCCGCCGTGCCGATGCGCACGCCCCCCGGATTGAGCACGGTATCCGACCGTCCCCAAATGATCATCCCGTGGTGCTCGGTCAGCTCGCAGTAGTCGCCGTGATGCCAGACCCCGGGGAACGTTTCGAAATAGGCGGCTCGATACTTGGCGTCGCCGGGGTCATTCCAGAAGCCGACCGGCATCGGCGGTAACGGTGCGGTGCACACCAGCTCGCCCTTTCCGCTCGGCAGCGAGCGGCCGTCTTCGCCGTACACCTCAACCTTCATCCCAAGGCCCGGCGTCTGGATCTCGCCGCGATAGACCGGGCCGATCGGATTGCCCAGCGCAAAGCAGGAGACCAGGTCGGTGCCGCCGGCGATCGACGAGAGCCGCACGTCCTGCTTGACGCTGCCGTAGACGTAATCAAACCCCTCCGCCGCCAGCGGCGACCCGGTCGAGAGGATGGCCTTCAGCGCGCCCAGGTCGTGTGTCTTGACCGGCTCGACACCGGCCTTCTCCGCCGCGGCGAGATACTTGGCGCTGGTACCGAAGACCGTGATGCGCTCCTCGGCGGCCATGTCGAACAGGCGGTTGGGCGTGGGGTCGAACGGTGAGCCGTCGTAAAGCACGACCGTCGCCCCGACGGCCAAGCTGCTGATCAGCCAGTTCCACATCATCCAACCGCAAGTCGTGAAGTAGAAGATGCGGTCGTCACGGCGGAGGTCGTTGTGGAGCACAAGCTCCTTGAGGTGTTGCAGTAAAACCCCTCCTGCTTTGTGCACGATGCACTTCGGCGGACCGGTGGTGCCGGAGGAGTAGAGGATGTAGACCGGATGGTCGAACGGAAGCGACCGGAACTCGATATCGTTGGCAGGCTCGGATTGGAAGTCCTGATAACTCTGAGCCGAGCGTATCGAGGACAACTCCGGGTGCTCGCTCGCGTAGGGTACGACGACGACGGTTTCGATCGACGGGACACGCCGGGCAATCTCGGCCGTGCGCTCTATGCAATCGAAGGTACGGCCCTTGAAGAGGTAGCCGTCGGCGGCAAACAAGATCTTGGGTTCGATCTGTCCAAAGCGGTCGAGAACGCCATCGAGGCCGAAGTCCGGGGAGCAGGATGACCAGATCGCCCCAAGGCTCGCCGCGGCCAGCATGGCCACCACGGTTTCGGGCATGTTCGGCATAAAGCCGGCGACGCGATCGCCTGTGCCGATGCCCGCCCGGCGCAAGCCCGCGGCGACACGTCCGACTTCGTCGTAGAGTTCGGCGTAGGTCAGCCGTCGCTGAGCACCCGACTCGTCCCAAAAGACCAGGGCCTCCTGGGCGTCGCGATAACGGAGGAGGTTACGGGCGAAGTTGAGGCGGGCCTCGGGGAACCACTCAGCCCCCGGCATGCGATCGAAGCCGCGAACGGTTTCGTCGCCTTCGTGCTCGGCGACCACGCGACAGAACCGCCACACCGACCGCCAGAAACGGTCCGGCTGGGTAATCGACCATTGATAGAGGGCTTGAAAGTCAGGGAAGGGAGGTAAGCCCCACTCCTTCTCGGCGGACCGCATGAAGGCGGTCAGGTTCGATTGCTCAACCTGGCCGGAGGTTGGAGTCCAGAGAGGGTGTGTAGTGGTCAAAGCCGGGGGACTCCGCGTTGGCTGCCTAGCTGCATTTGAAGAAGGCGGCTTGTGAACCAGGATACTACTGGGCTGCAAGGTTCTAGTGTGAGAGCCTGCGTGCCCGTTGGTGCTGACGGGCGGGCGCAGGGGCCCGCCCCTACAAGGTCTACCCAACCAGAGGCTGCTCGGTCCGAGGGGGGTGGCGCGCGGGTTCACACCCGCGCCTCTGTTGTGTAGGGTCGACGTTCGCGCCAAGCTAGCAGCCTGAGATGCGAGTGGCTGGCGGGCACGGCATGCCGCGCCCCTACTTTGCAGGCCGAACCGCAACTGTGTTTGCGAAACAGATTGCCTAGAACGCCACAGCAACGGTCACGAAGTCCGAAATGGCGTTGCTGGTGAGGATCGCCACCGGCACCGCCGCGCCGACCGTTTGCAGTTGAGGCACCTCGACATTGATCTGGTAGAGCCCGACGAAGCCCGGCGCGGCGCCACTGAACTGGATCACACCCTGCAGCGCCTCGAACCCGAACAGAACTGCAATGTTAGGGTCGGTCGTGCGGCTTAGTGGCTCAATCGCGGGGCCGGCCACGCCGTCCCCCAGAGGGGGCTGCACCGCACCTAGGCCGGTGAGCAGGATGCTGACGAACTCTCCCGGCGAGGTCGGGTCGGCCTCGGTCACGGGCAAGAAAGTCAGCGAGTGAACGATGATGCCTGGTCCGAGCCCGTTTAGGGTAGTCGAGAACACCCCGGGACTTGTGGCCGCCAGAGGAACGAGCACCGTGTTCGACGGCACGCCGCCGTTTGCAACGACGATTGTTGCCAGCGTGCCTGCTGTCGCGAACGGTACCTGCAGGTTGATCTGCAACGCTGAGACGAAAAACAGCGGGGCCGGCACGCCGTTGACCGTGACGACGACGCCACCCAGCGTGGTCGGCAGCGGGGTCGTTGCCGCCAGGACCGTGCCGGCCGCCATCCCACTGCCGAACAGAGACACGATGGTACCGGCGGCAATCGGGAAAGTTGGCGGTGCGAACGAGGCCCCGTTGATCACTCCGACGGGGTTGAGGAATACCGCCCCGCCCGTGAAGGCTGGTACGCGTATCCCGATGAAAATGCCGTGAAAGAAGCCAGGCGCGCCCAGCGGGCTCACCTGTGCGCCAACAACGGCTCTGGGGACCAGAGCGGCGCCTTTGGCGGCGTTGTCGGCTGCGAGGGCCGCGCCGGTTCCCCCGGGTGCACCGATCGCCATGTTGAGGCCACCGAGTTCAAGCACGGCCCCGAGTTGGCCTCGGCTGTCGGCGTCAATGCTGTAGACGTTTACCGTGCTGAAATCGGAAGTGGTGATATTGGCCAGGAGTCGCTCGGAGATTGTCGCTACGCCCACACCGGTGGTCGACAGTCCTCCCACCGCGGAGGTGTAGCTTCCAAAGGCGGGATCGGCAATCACCTCCGCGAACCAGTACGTACCATCCCAATCCGCATCACCGGCGGCGTCACTGAAGTTGCGCACGGCCACGAAGACTTCCCGCGCGCCGGCCTCGGTGCCAAAGCCGATTAGGTAGTTGCCGTCGGCCGAAACGAAAATGTCGTGCGCGCCGTTGAACAAAGTAAGCTCCGGACCTAGGGTCGCGGTACCGCTGCCATCCGCGGCGAGAGCATAGGTCGCCACCGTGTCTTCCTGAAAGTTCACGTCCCCGATCGCGTTGACCGCGTGGCCGCGGGCGTTAATCGAGGTGAACGAACCGGCACCATCTGCTTCGATCGACAGCAGCGCGGTGGTAATGGCATCGCCGACGCCCCCGGGGAACGCCAGCGTGGAGCCCGTGTAGCTGCCTGTGAGCAGGCTGTTGTCCTTAGCAGCCCCCGCCTTGATGGCGACGAACAGGTCGTAGGAGCCATCGAGCGCGCTTGTCGACGAGCCGATCAGGACCTCGGAGTCGACACCGAGGCGCGCATCGATCTCGAGGGTGTCGGAAATGGTGTTCGTCAGAGTCACGAAGGCGTTTGACATGACTTCGTAGGTCCCAATGCCGGCGGCGGCGCTCACGGCATCTCCCCCGGAACCTTGCTTGCCGGCGAAGGTGTAGGCTCCCGCCCCGTCGAAGGTGATCGTCCCACCGAGGTTGGTCGCGTCCGAGACGGTCCCCGTCGGCGTGATCTCAGCCAACAAGTGAACGAAGTAATAGTCACCGCTGAGCGACGAGTTGTCCAAATCCTGCGCCGTGAGCAGCAACGGGACAAGAGCCAGAGAGGAAAGCCGTAGGAGCAGTTTCATGCTATTGATTCCCTTTAGACGGGGGCGGTGTGGCGGTCGAGCCGAAGCACAAGTGCACCGACGGGAGTGCGCCGGAGAAGCGCTATTCACAGTTGTTAAGCAGCTCACTACTGTCCGGCTATAAATCGAATAGAATCAACTGGTTAGAAATTGAGGGGTGCGGGTCTTTGGAGTCGATGTCGTGAAAGGCCCGTACAATGGGGGTTATGGGGTATGCACTTGACTCCCGAAGCCCCAAGGTCTAGTATCCGGGCTCTGGAGGACCAT
>JAKZVK010000981.1:0-3562 GCA_047516085.1 Bryobacterales bacterium | reverse complement strand
GGGCCGGTGCGGTGTCGGCCGATTGGGCGCTCGCAGCGCTGATTGGCCTTGGCCCAAACCGATCTGAAGGCTTGACAGCCACCGACAGGAGGACCGAACGTGAGCCCAGTCCGAGAATCGTTGTATCGTAGCCGTGACCGGCTATAATTAGGCACCGGGACGTCCGAAACGGAAATCCCAGTCAAAGGGGGCGTTGTTGCAAACGTGGCGACGGTTGCCAAGGAGGCGCACACTGATCTGGACTGAGATATCATGCAGGTGATGCGGCGGGCGTTTGCGCTTGGTTGCCTCCCATTGGCGGCAGCGACGATTTGCCTAGCGCCGAATCTCGCGGGGGCCGAGGTGCTCTTCGAGGTTTTGCGCGAAAGCTGCGTTCATTGCCACGGCAAGCTCGGCGAGCCCAGCGGGAATGTCAATCTGTTCGAGTTGCGCAGCGCTGCGGATCTCACCCGGAATCCCGAGCTGATCCGCGATTTGGTGCGG
Organism: Bryobacterales bacterium; assembly: GCA_047516085.1. GTDB lineage: Bacteria > Acidobacteriota > Terriglobia > Bryobacterales > UBA6623 > JAKZVK01. Next base: position 3,079 of record JAKZVK010000981.1, on the reverse strand, counting down.
GCGCTCGACTTGGGAATCATGCCGCCAGCGGGACAGCCGCCGTTGACGTCCGAGAAGCGGTGGGAACTCGTCTCCGAGCTGCGCGGATTGCTGCATGTCGCCGTCGCGGCCCAGAAGGTTCTGCCGCAGTCGCCGATTCGGCGAATGAATCGGTTTCAGTACAACAACGCGGTCCAGGATTTGTTCGACTTGCAGGTCGACGTGTTCGCGCTGCCGGAACGGATGCTGCGGGAGTACGGTTACTTCCGCCCCGAAAGCGGCAAGGTGCCGGAGAGTCTCAAAGCCGGCAGCCGGCCCTTGGGCAAGTCGCAGCTGATCGACAAACGTCTGGCCGGCGTCGCGCCGTTCCCGCAGGATCTCAGGGCCGAGCACGGCTTCGACAACCGCGGAGATCACCTCACGCTGTCGCCCCTGTTGCTCGAGTCGTTCTTGAAACTCAGCCGGTCGATCGTCGAAAGCGAGGACTTCAACGCAACGACCAGCGGCGCTTGGGAGGAGCTGTTTGCGCCCGGTTCGGGGGAGCGGGAGATCGAGGCCGAGGTTCGCGAAAGGCTGCGCCCATTGCTCACGCGGGCGTTTCGGCGGCCGGTTGACGAAGAGTCGCTAGGTCGCTATGTCGACTACGCGTTGACGCGCATCGCGTCGGGGAACTCGTTCACCGAAGGCATGAAAGCCGCGGCCTCGGCGGCGCTGGCGTCGCCGCGTTTCCTCTATCTCTACGAGCAGGCCGGCGCGGGCGACGCGGCCGAGCGACTGAACGATTACGAGTTGGCGTCGCGTCTGTCGTTTTTCCTGTGGGGGAGCATTCCGGACCGGACGTTGCTCGATCTGGCCGGCGAGGGCAAGCTCGGCGACCCGGCCGTCTTGCGCGCGCAGGCGGATCGGATGTTGAAGGACCGTCGCGTGAAGCGCTTCTGCGACAGCTTCGCGCCGCAATGGCTGCAGCTGGAGCGCATCGTGTCGTCGGTTCCCGACCGCGAACGGTTTCCGGATTTCTACCTCGGCTTCAGCGTGCGAAACGGCGTTAAATTCCGCGCGAGCATACACATGATGCTCGAGCCGCTGCTGCTGTTCGAAACGATTCTGATCGAGGACCGCTCGGTTTTGGAGCTGGTGGACTCGGACTTCACGTATCGCAGCGAGCTGCTCGAGTCCTGGTATCGCGACAGCACGCGTCCCCAACACGAGAAGTTCAAGGTTCCGGGGGGTTCTGACCGGGGCGCCATCCTGTTTCGCCGCGTAGCGGTGACGGACCGGCGTCAAGGCGGCGTGATCACCAACGCGGCGGTCATGACGATGACGTCGAACCCTGTGCGGACGCAGCCCATCACGCGCGGCGCTTGGATCGCCGGGGTCGTTTTCAACAATCCTCCCGACCCTCCACCCCCGAGCGTCACGCCGCTGCCCGAGCAGACAAGCGAAGAGGCTGACAGCGACCTCACCCTCAGGGAACGCCTGGAGGCGCATCGCACCCAGGCGGAATGCGCGGGCTGCCACGCCAAGATCGATCCTTTGGGTTTTGCGCTCGAAAACTATGGCCCGACCGGCGTTTGGCGCGACGTGTATGAGAATGGCCGCAAGGTGGATTCGAGCGGCGTACTGTTCGGGAGGCGCGAGTTCGGCAACATCGTGGAGTTGAAGGACGCGATTCTGGCCGAGCCGGATCGCTTTGCACGCGCCTTTGCCGGGCACTTGCTGGCGTTCGCGTTGGGACGCCAAGCCGAGGTTTCGGACGAACCCGCGCTCGATCGCATTGTGCGCGAAACCGCGAACGCCGACTACAGCATTCAGGAAACGATCCGCCAGGTCGTGTTGAGCGAACCGTTTCGAACCAAGTACAATCCAGTTGAGCCTGAGAAGCGATGAAGCGGCTGACCTCCAGACGGTCTTTTCTGCAAGGCGTGGGGGGCGCCGCGCTGGCGCTGCCCTGGCTCGAAAGCTTGGGGCTCGCTAAGCCCAAGTCGAAGCCGCCGCTGCGGCTGGGCTTTTACTACGTGCCGATCGGCGTCGTGCCGCGGAACTTCTTCCCCGGCGAGGGGCATGCGGGGTTGCCGGCCTTCAACGGGGACTTCAGCCAGGTCACCGAGAGTACTATCCCGGTCGGCTCCCACCCGCTGGAGCTGACGCCTGCGCTCGAGCCGCTCGGGAGAGTCAAAGACAAGGTCGCTCTGATTACGGGGCTGGACCGGAGTTTCCAAAACGGCACGGACGTTCACGCCCAGTGCGCTTCGTGCTTTCTGTCGAGCGCCGCGCCGTTCACCGTCTCGAGATCCGCCTGGCCGCTCGATCGCACGCTCGATCACGTTATTGCGGACGAAATCGGAGACCGAACGCCGTTTCGCACGCTGGAGCTGAGTTGCAACAGCCACCGCGACAACGTCGAGTCGATCTATTTCGACAACATCTCGTGGTATGGAACCGGGCACGTGGCCCCGTCGATTCGCGATCCGCGTAAGGCTTATCGGCGATTGTTCGGCACGGAAGAAGTTCTGGAGTTCCGCAACATCACCGACCTCGTGCTCGAAGACGCGCGTTCGCTGCGGCGCGAGCTGGGGCGCGCCGATCGCAACAAGTTCGCCGAGTACTTCGACTCTATCCGTACGATCGAAGAGCAGATGGACAAGCTGGAGCGGATGAAGGGCGAGCTAACCAAGGTTTCGATGGTGGAACCTCCCGACGCGTACTTGCCGCGGGGAGATTACATTCGGCTAATGGGCGACTTGATGATCGTGGCGCTTCAAACGGGTCTGACGAGGGTCGCCACGCTGATGGTCGGCCCCGAGCGCTGGAACACTCCGTTCATGTTCGAGGGTCTGTTCGATCAGCCGGTGAGCCATCATCTGATGTCTCACAAGCCGGGGGACTACACCGACGAGCTGCTGAAGATCGATCGCTTCCACGTGGGGCAGTTCGCGTATTTGGTAGAAAGAATGGCCGGCGTCGAAGAGGCCGACGGCTCGACGTTGCTCGACAACACGATCTTCACGTACGGCTCCGGGCTGGGCGACGGAGCGACGCATCAGTACAACGATCTGCCGATCATCGTGGCGGGCACGGGCGGCGGGAAGCTCGAACTCGG
>JAKZVK010000980.1:0-3188 GCA_047516085.1 Bryobacterales bacterium | reverse complement strand
TCCCAGATCAATGCCATACGAGACTCGCACCCTGTCGATGAGACTCAACAACGCGCAGGTCGAGCGATACCTCGACGACGGATACCTGATCGTCGAGGACGTGTTCACCGACCAAGAGCTGCAGCCGGTTCTCGACGACTTCGCGGCGATGGTCGACAAGTGGGCGAACAAGCTCCACGAGGCCGGCAAGATCGCCGACAAGCACGAGGGCGAGGACGTCTACACGCGGCTCGCCTCGCTGGAAAAAGAGTGGCCCAACGCCGCCGCGCTCGTCCACTGGCGGGAAGGGATGCGGCCGGCGCTCTCCAAAATATGGGCCTCGGACAACCTTCTCGACATGGTCGAGCAGTTCATCGGCCCCGACATCGTCGGTCATCCGGTCAGCGTTATCCGCACCAAGACGCCCAACACCGCCCTGATGACGGTGCCCTGGCACCAGGATTCGGCTTACTTCCTGGCCGGTGGCGAGGACACGTTCCAGCCCACCGCCTGGATACCCTTTGTCGACGTCACGGCCGAGAACGGGACCCTGCAAGTCGTGCGCGGCACCCACAAACTGGGCCGGGTGTTGCCGCATCATCTGGAAAAACACGTGGGTCACGAGAAATCCTGGTACCTCTACATCAAGGACGAGGATCTCCCCGGGGCGGAAGTCGTGACCTGCGAGATGAAAAAAGGCTCGGTCTTGTGGCACCGCAACACGACGATCCACCGCTCGACCGAAAATCGCTCCGACAAGGTGCGCTGGAGCGTCGACCTCCGCTATCAGCGGCCGGACGAGCCGACCGGCTTTCCCTCGGGAAGCAAGCTGCCGCCGATGCGGAAGTCGGACGATCCCGGCTATCGCCTGGATTGGCAAGCCTGGATTGCCGCCGAACAGGGCGCGCAGGACGTTCAGAAATACAAGATGATGGAGGACGAAGGGTTCGACTTCTCGCCGCCGGACGCGCCCTGGCTGATGCGCTGGAAGAAGTACTGGGACGAAGCCGCGTAGCGCCCGCCCGCCGGCGCGGGGGACAACCGGTTCGACGCTTGATTCCGGCGACTTGAGGCAAGGCGGCGCCGTGGACAGGGTCAAGGACAAGGTGGCGCTGGTGAGCGGCGCCGAGAGCGCGGACGGCGAATCGATCGGCATGGGTCGCGCGAGCGCGCTCTTACTGGCAAGGGAAGGGGCCAAGGTGGTCGCTACCGATATCGCCCCGAAGACCGAAGGCTCGGTCGCCCAAGAGATTCGGGATGGCGGCGGCGAGGCGATCTCGGTGCGCCATGACGTCTCGTCCGAAGACGACTGGGAAGCGGCGGTCGCGGCGGCGCTCGATGCGTTCGGAAGGCTCGACATCGTCATCAACATGGCCGGCCGCAGCCATGCCGGAAGCGTCGAGGAGACCACCCTCGAGGACTGGCGCCGCGTCATGGAAGTCAATCTCGACGGCGTCTTTCTGGGGACCAAGCACGGCATCGGGGCGATCAAGCAGAGCGGCGGCGGCTCGATCGTCAACATTTCTTCGATTTACGGCTCGGTGGGGGGCGGTAGCATCGCCGCCTACTCCACGTCCAAGGCGGGGTGCGCAACCTGACCAAGTCGGCGGCGCTGCATTGCGCGGCAGCGGGCTACGGCATTCGGGTAAACTCGGTTGAAATAAACCCCTTGCGGCCATTCCTGGTGTACATATGGCCAAAGCCCTACTATATGCAGTGTTTGTACGAAGATTGTTTCGGGTCGAGGAAGAACAGAGGCCACCCATCATGAGCAGAGTCGCATTCATCGAGAACGTCGCCAGGAAGTGCAACATGGGCAAAGCTGAGGCCAAGCGCACGCTCGACCTGGTCCTGGGCGAGGTCGAGGCAGGGCTGAAGAAGTCGAAGAAGAAAGCCCGCTACACCATCGGTAACTTCGGCACCTTCACCATCACCAAGCGTCCGGCGCGCAAGGGCCGCAATCCGCGAACGGGCGAAGTGATCCGGATCAAGGCCTCCAAGGTTCTGAAGTTCCGGCCGGCTGCCGCGCTGAAAAGGTCAGTGGGCGCCTGATCCTTGGCTGACGTCTTTTGAATTCGGCACTGATGCGTACGTTGGAGGAGCAGACAACCGCCGCACGCCAAGTGCTGAGGGATGTATTCGGGTTCGACGCGTTCCGCCCGGGCCAGGAAGCAGCCATAGGCGCGTTGCTGTCGGGGCGCAGCGTGCTCACCGTGATGCCGACGGGATCGGGCAAGTCACTTTGTTTTCAGATTCCAGCTTTGATCACGGATGGGCTCACTGTCGTAGTGTCCCCGCTGGTCGCGCTAATGCAGGACCAGGTCGCGGCGCTCAGGCTCGCCGGTGTCGCGGCCGACAGCATCAATTCCGCAAATGGGCGTGCCGACAATATAGCCGCTTGGCGCCGGGCCGCGGCAGGCGAGACGCGGCTACTCTACATGGCCCCCGAACGTCTGATGACCGAGGCGATGCTGGCCTCACTGGCACGATTGCCGGTGAAGCTGTTCGCCATCGACGAGGCGCATTGCATTTCCCAATGGGGACCGGCCTTTCGGCCGGAATACGAAGACCTGTGCCGGTTGCGGGATCTGTTCCCCGGGGTTCCGATCGCCGCGCTGACGGCGACCGCCGATGAAGTGACCCGCGAGGACATCGCCGAGCGGCTGTTCGGGGGCTCGGTGGAGTCCTTCGTCCTCGGCTTCGACCGCCCGAACATCAAGCTGTCGGTGGAGATGAAACGCGACTGGAAGCGGCAGCTGCGGGACTTTATTGCACGCCATGAAGGCGAGAGCGGCATCGTCTATTGCCTGTCGCGCAAGAAGACGGAGAAAACCGCCGCGCTATTGGCGGCGGACGGCGTGCGAGCGCTACCCTATCACGCGGGCATGGAGAAGGAGGAACGGGAGGCGCACCAGAACATTTTCATGACCGAACCGGGAGTGGTCATCGTTGCCACCATCGCCTTCGGCATGGGGATCGACAAGGCGGATGTGCGTTACGTCTTCCACACCGACTTGCCCGGCAGCATCGAGGCCTATTATCAGGAGATCGGCCGGGCGGGACGCGACGGCGCACCCGCGGAAGCCCATATGGTCTATGGCCTGGCCGACATCCGCATGCGCCGGGTGTTCATCGAGGACGAGGATGCGGGCACTGAGCGTAAGCGCCGCGAGCACAAACGGCTCGACGCCTTGCTCGGCTATTGCGAG
>JAKZVK010000979.1:0-3323 GCA_047516085.1 Bryobacterales bacterium | reverse complement strand
AGCGGCGCCCGTTACAGCGGAACGATTCGGTCGGCTGAAGAGGGCATCGAAGTGGTCGGCGAGGAGACGGTCCCGGTCGACCGGGTGGACGTTGTGGAGATGACACCCACAAAGGACGGCAAGCCCCCGGGGTTCTGGCAGACACTCCAAGGGAGCGTCGATTTGGGATACACGTTCAACCGCGGCAACTCAAGGCTGAATCAGTCGTCCGTGGCGGTCACGAGTTCATATCAACAGGAGAAATACAGGCTCTCGGGCAGCGTGACCTCGCTGTTCAGCCGCCAGGACGAGTCCGACCCGACCAACCGCCAAACGGCCGACGCACGCTACGATCGCTACATCAACTCCCGGCGGTTCTCCTTCTTGCTCGGAGGGTTCGAGCGCGATGACCGCCAAAAACTGGACCTTCGCTCCCGCGCCGGCGCCGGCCTCGGCCTCACCCTGATTCAAAGCGAGAAAACTGAACTTTCGCTACTCGGGGGCATGACCTTCATCAACGAGCAATTTCGGCTGGAGCCTGACGAGCTGACATCACTGGTCGGACCATCGTCGGCGGAGGCGCTGGCGGGCATCGAATACCGGACGACTTGGATTCAAGGGATCGACGTCACGTCGAAACTGTCGTTCTTGCCGAACGTGCTGGCCCAAAGGGGCCGTTATCGTCTGGAGTACGATGGGACGCTCCGTGTTCCCTTGGTGGGCGGGTTCAACTGGAACTTGACGTTGTTCGACCGCTTCGACAGTTCCCCGCCACGAGAAAACGTTCAGCGGAATGACTATGGCATTGTTTCGGCGCTGGGGTATTCGTTCTGAGCGGCAGCGGGGGCTCTCCGCGTCAAGGGCCGGCTCCACTTAGCCGCGCAACTCCTCGACGGCGGATTTGAGGGCTGCTTGGTAGACTCCGAAGTCCACGTTGTAGGAGATGAGGTTGTAGCCGAGAGCCATCCACTCTTTAGCTTGTTCGGTGCTGCTAGGTTGGATGCCGGCGGCTTGGCCGTGTTCGCGGGCGGCGGCCGCCGCCCTGCTGAGCGCCTCAACGAAACGCTCGTTCTTCAGTTCGCCGACGATCCCCATCGACGAGGTCAGATCGAAGTGGCCCACCCAGAGCACGTCGACCCCGGGGGTGGAGGCGATGGCTTCGAGGTTGTCGAGCGCCGTGGTGCTCTCGATCTGGCAGATCACCATGTTGTTGCGATTGGCCTCGTACATGTACTCCTTCGGGTTCGGGCGCTGGAAGTCGTTGTGGGACGAGCCGAGGCCGAGTCCGCGCTCGCCGTCAGGCGCGTAGCGTACGGCGTCGACTACCTGCTTGGCTTGCTCAGGCGTCTTGACGTTGGGGACCATGATGCCGAGCGCGCCGAGGTCCATCAGACGGGCGATGAAGTGGTAGTCGCTCGAGGGGACTCGCACAAACGGCGCGACCGGGGTGGCCTTGAACCACGCCAGCAGGTCGTTCACCTGGCCCATGTCGAGGCCGCCGTGCTCCATGTCGATGAGCACGAAATCGACGCCCGCCGCTTCGACGATCTTGGCGATGCCGCGCGTCGAGAATTCCATGATCATGTGGCCGATGGGGATCTTACCCTCGGACAGCAACTGACGCACTCGGTTGGGTTTCATGCTTTCCTCCACGGGGCGAGCTTGGCTTCGAGGCCCGGCCGCCCAACGACCTGGGGATTCGCCAGGGTCTCGGGCGCCCGTCCTTCGTAGACGGCCAACACGTTTCGACAGGCGTCGAGGCTGTTGTCGCGAAGGGACTCCTCCGTCCAGGCGATCGAGTGCGGCGTGAGCAGCACATTGTCCATCTTGAACAAGGGGTTGGCTGGGTCGGGCGGCTCTTGCTCGAGCACGTCGAGGCCGGCGCCGGCGATGCGGCCCTCCCGCAGGACTTCGATCAGGGCGCTCTCGTCGATGATCGGTCCGCGCGCAGTGTTGATGATGAAGGCGGTGGGCTTCATGAGCGACAACTGCTTGGCACCGACGAGGCCGCGGGTCTGGTCATTCAGGAACGTGTTCACGGTGACGAAGTCGCTCTCGCGCATGACGGTATCGAGATCGACTAGCTCGACACCCAGCTCCGCGGCACGCTCTTCGGAGACGTAGGGGTCGTAGCCGAGCAGGCGTCCGAAGCCGATGCCCTTCGCCATGCGGAACATCTCGCCCGCGATACTGCCGACGCCGACCGAGCCGAGCGTACGTCCTTGAATGCAGATGCCTTTGGGCTCGATGTCGTTGCGCCACTGGTTGGTGCGGACGCGGATGTCGAGCGGGCGCAGGTACTTCGCGACGCCGAGAATCAGAGCGATGATGCCCTCGGCGACCGGTCGGCGCACGGCATGGGGCGTGAGCGAGACGATGACGTCGGCGTCGGTGGCGGCGGCCGTATCGACCAGGTCGTAGCCAACTCCCCAGCGTGCCAGGCTGACGAGCCGCTTGACGCCGGCGAAGCTCTCCTTCGGGAAGGCGTAGCTGAACACGATGACGGCGTCGTACTCGTCGATCACCTTGGGGTCGCCGACCTCGTTGGTCGCCGCCATGAGTTCGTACTCGATATCGGGATGCGGGCCGAAGACCTCGCGCAGGGCCGGCCCCATCCACTCGTCGGTTTTCGCCTCACCCCATTCAGGGGTGATGGCGACGCGGAACTTGTTGTTGGATGGCATGGTTGGTTTGGCAGTGCTGTTCGGGATGTGAGACGACATTGTAACTGAGGCGCCGCGTGAGCTGCGAATGCCCTGACTCGTGCTTGTCAGAGGTCCCTGCCGGGGCTCGGACCCGTGGTTGGGTGTGTCAGGTTGCGCCGAGGGGGCAACCGCGGACTCCCGCGCGCCCGCGGATTTACATCCGCGGCTCTGTTGTGCTCGATGGCGCGGTTGCGGCGGGCCGGGGCATGTCATTGCACCGGGTCTTGGCGGGCCGGCGGCTATAATCAAGGGTTGCGCATCCCTTTTGGGGTCTCGATGCGATTCGTTCCTGTCTTTTTTCTACTGTGTGTACCGGCGCTCGCCTTGGGTGATGACGAGCTGAAGCCCCATATCCAGCAATTTCTCGACGTCTACGGCGTGGTCGAGGGGCATTTCGCCGATCCCGTCGACCCGGAGCAGGCCTTCTACCAGGGTGTGCTGCCGTCGATGCTGCTCACGCTCGACCCCCACAGCGCTTTTCTCGACCGCGAGCAGTATGAACGCCTCCAGGAGATGCGCACCTCGACGGAAAAGGGCTTCGGGAGCGTGGTGTCGCTGCTGCCGGGGCGCGTCATTGTGCTACAGACACTGCCGGGGAGCCCGTCGGCGCGGGCGGGCCTGTCGCCCGGCGATGAACTC
>JAKZVK010000978.1:0-3323 GCA_047516085.1 Bryobacterales bacterium | reverse complement strand
CCAGCGGAGTTGACACAGATACTCCCGACAGGCCTGCTCGCTAGCGAAACGCGCCTCGAACTCGGCCAGATTCCGGGGATAATCTTCCATCGCCCAAGATCCTACATCTTGGGGTCACCTGAGTCAAGTAAATACCCATCCAACACAGTTGCGTGCCTGTCACCGATCTCCTTTGTCACCGATCTCCTTGGATCTCCTTGTGGTCTCGTGATGCGGGTGCGGGGAGGCGCTGGCTGCCCCGGTACACTCGATCTTGCAGTTCTGAATTCGGGCTCTGGAAGCTGTGAAGCAATCGGGTTTCCGGCAGGCTTCGGATCTTTGGTGAGACGGTCTGGCGCCGTGGGGGCTCGTTGGCTCGCCGGCGAAACTCTATTCGAGTTTCACGGGCGCTTTGGCGAGCCTTCGCGGGCTCGTTGCAGCCCCTGGCCGGGGCCTTGTCGGGGCTTTTTCGCTTCGCCCTTACGCGGGCTCGGGGGCCAGCTCGAAGAGGCGCTGCAGATTGAAGGTCAGCGCCGCCCATCTCGCTTCGCAACTCACCTTCTCGAGCCCTCGCGTCGCGAACCGGCGCAGTTTCAACTTCGTCTTGATCCAGGCGTTGGGAAACTCCGCCAGCGGCGCCCGTTGCTTGTAAATCGCCAGCGCCTCTGCCCGCTTCATCTTCTCGTCGAATTGCTCGATCACCGGATCGTACTTCGTCCGCGACGCCGAGCGCCCGCCGTTGTTCAAACTCAGGTCGGGGCAGCAGAGCTTGCGCGCCTCACACGCCCCACAATCGCCGGCCCGCGCCCGGTAAACAAACGACTCGCGCCCCTTCGTTCGCCGCGCATAACGGTAGCGCAAGCGCTTGCCTCGCGGACAGATCATCTCATGAGCCTCGTTATCGAAATGAAAGCGGTCGATGCGATAATCCTCGTGCCGTTGCGCTCCCCGGCCGGTCATCTTTTTGGCGCGGCCGGTCCAGGTCGAATAGTAATCGATCTCGCGCTCGTGCATGTCCATCACCGAGACGAGATTGGTGTAGGAGCCGTCGGCCAGCGCCTCGTCTGGATAACGCTTGTAGCTGGCGCGCAGCCGATCCATGGCCGGCGCGATCTGCTCGGAGTCCTCGGCGGCCTGCACCACCTCGACATCGGCAATCAGCCCGTGCTCCGCGTCGGCGGTGATTTGCACGTTGTAGGCCGGCGCCACGCCGCCGTCGGGCGTCCGCATGAAGCGCGCCGCCGGGTCGGTGCGGGAGGCTTGCGGCTCCTTTTTCTTGTGGTCTTTTTTGGCCGCGCGCATGCGTTCGATCTCTTCGAGCGCTTCGCCGAGGCGCTGTTCTTGCTCGCGCGCCGCCCGTTGCCGCGCGGCTTGCCGCCGCTTGGTGGTTTGTTCTTCGGCCTCCTGGCGTTCCAATTCCGCGATGTGCTGGCGGGCCAGCTTGAGATGTTTGCGAAGCGTTCCGGCCTTGGTAAAGCTCTTCTTGCCGGCGTCGGCGCGGATCTTGGCGCCGTCCACGGCGACGCGCTCGAGCGTGATGAGTTTCTTCATCGTGAGCATGGCCAGCACCTGCTCGAAGAGTTCCCGCAAGGCCTGGCCGTAGTTGACGCGGAAGTCCGAGAGGGTGTGATGGTTGACCGGACGCAGGGTGGTGAGCCACTCCAGGCCGGGCTCATATTCCATTTGGCGGGCGATTTCGCGGGCCGAATGCAGGCCCTTGGAGTAGGCGTAGATCCAGACCGAGACCAGCAAATGGGGCGAATGAGCACTGCGCCCGGCGTGGCCTTGGAGGGCGCGGGCGTCGGTTTCGAAACCGGACAAGTCGAGCCGCTCGACCAGGCGCCAGATCTTGCGCGCCGTGTGCTGCTGGTCAATGAGGCGTTCGACATCGAGCGGCTGGAGCCGCATCTGGTTGCGATCAAGGGGCAGGTAGCGAGGTGAGGCGGAGTCGCTGAATGACGACATCTCTAATTATATCATATAGTTAGCGTCGTAAGCAACTCTAAATTGACCCCTGTCGGCGCAAAGTGAGAAGATCCTATCGGAGCAAAGTAGAAAGATCCCCTTGAAAGCGGAATGCTTAAGAGGTGGATGAACTTTTGCTGAATCCAACGGACCGGAAGCGATGGAAAGTGTTGCATCAAGCAGAGTCGAGGCGCATGACACAGCGGGAGGCGGCCGAAGAGTTGAGGCTGAGCCCTCGCTGGGTGCGCAAGCTGCTGGCGAGGATGCGAGCCGAAGGAGACGGTGGCGTCCTGCACCGGCTGCGCGGCAGAGAGTCGAATCGCAAGCTCGGCGAGCCGGTGAGGCGGCAAGCGCTGGATCTCATCGGCGCCCATTACGCCGACTACGGCCCGACCCTGGCGGCGGAAACCCTGGCCGCCGACCATGCCATCGCGGTGAGCCGCGAGACCCTGCGCGGATGGATGCGGGAGGCCGGGCTGTGGAAGCCGAAGAAGGCCCGCGTCAAGAAACCGCACCTGTGGCGTCAGCGCCGCGCCCGCCGCGGCGAGCTGGTGCAATGGGACACCTCCGAGCACGACTGGCTGGAGGGACGGGGCGATAAGCTCTACCTGATTGCGATGATCGACGATGCGAGCTCGGAGTTGACGGCGCGCTTCGCGCTGGCCGATTCGACCGAAGAGAATATGCGGCTGCTGAGCGACTATATCGCACGGCACGGGCGGCCGCGAGCGGTCTACACCGACAAGGCGAGTTTATTCCAGGTGAACCGGCCGCTGCATCACAACAAGTATTTGCCAGCCAAGCCGGGACCGACACAGATAGGGCGAGCGCTCGAAGAGCTGGAGATCGAGCGTATCACGGCGCATTCTCCGCAAGCCAAGGGGCGGGTGGAGCGCAGCTTCGGGACGATGCAGGACCGACTGGTGAAGGGGCTGCGGCGGGCGCAGGCGGCGAGCCGGGCCGAGGCGCAGCGGTATCTCGACGAGGTCTTCGTGACGGAGTGGAACGGTCGCTGGAAGAAGGAGCCGGCGAGTGCAACCGACGCCCATCGGCCGCTGAGAGGCGAGCAGGACGCGGGGTCGATCCTCAGCCGGATCGAGGAGCGAGTGATGGGCAACGACTACACGGTGAGCTTGGGCGGGCAGCGCTACCAAATTCCGCGGGCCGTGATCCGGCCGAGGATGCGGCGGAACCGGATACGGCTGGAGAGGCGCTTGGACGGGCGTCTGATGGGACGCTGGGAGGGGCGCGAGGCGTTCGAGCTGGGGCTGTGCCTGGAGCGGCGAGGCGAGGCGAAGCCGGCAGCGAAGAGGGCAACGAGAGAGGCAGGCAAGGCGAACGCCAAGGCGAAAGGTAAGGCGGCAGGGCCGCGGCGGGGC
>JAKZVK010000977.1:0-2612 GCA_047516085.1 Bryobacterales bacterium | reverse complement strand
CGCCACCGAGAAAGCGCGCTGGTACCTACCCGAGGGCATGATCCGTCACGAGGGCGACGCCGAACCCGGCAATCTCCGTGTCCTGCGCGCACGCGGCGACTCCATGGAGCCCCTCGTCTCCGACGGCGACCGGCTGCTGGTCGACGTTACCCGCCGCGCCCCCGGCACTGGCGAGACGGCGGTGCTGTGGGACGGCACCGGCCTCGTGGTCAAGCGGGTCGAGGTCCTGCCCAACGCCGAGCCGCCTCGGCTCAGGCTGATCTCCGCCAACCCCGCGTACGAACCGTACACATGCCTCGCCCAGGACGCCCACATCGTCGGCAAGGTCCTCTGGACCTTGAGGCGCATGTGAAGGCGGCGGCGATCGTCACCAATGGTCGCGGGGTTCCGGAGCACAGGCAAAACCGGAATCATCATTGCACGTTACCCAAATCAAGCATTAAAATGCCTGTTATGGGCACACCAACGCCAACACGCCTGTCTCGACCGGCCCGCCGCAAGGCGGCGGCCAAACATGTCGGCACACCCACCGGTCTCGCCGATGCGCTTTTCACCACAACCCAGCAGCGGGTCCTAGCCCTACTGTTCGGCCAGCCCAACCGAAGCTTTTTTGCCAGCGAGTTGATCGGGCTGACCGGATCCGGTTCCGGGGCCGTGCAGCGCGAACTCCAGCGCTTCGCGTCGAGCGGTCTGGTGAGCGTTACCTATATCGGAACGCAGAAGCATTACCAGGCCAATCCCGATTGTCCCGTGTATCACGAACTAATCGGCATCGTACGCAAGACAGTCGCCATGGTTGAGCCGATCCGGCAGGCGCTGGACCCGCTCGCCGACCGCATCGAGCTGGCCATGATCTACGGTTCTGTCGTGCATGGTACGGATACGGCAGCCAGCGACATCGATCTGCTCGTCACCGCCGACGGCGTGATGCTGGAAGAACTCTACACAGCGCTCGCGCCGGTGGAGACGAACCTGGACCGCAAGATCAGCCCCACGCTTTACACGGTGCAGGAGTTCAACGCGCGTCGATCGGCCGGAAACACATTCCTGAGCCGCGTGCTCGCTGGCGAACATCTGATCCTTATTGGAAGAGAAGATGGCGCATCCGCAACTCGATAACCTGGTACGCATCGGCCAACTCAAGACGGAGCCGGCCGCGGAGGGGGAGATCGAGGGCCTGTTGAGCTCGGGCCAGCGCCGTCTGGACGATGCTGGGCGCAAGGAGTTGAGCCTGGAGAGCCGCTTCGACCTTGGCTACAACGCGGCCCATGCGCTCGCGCTCGCGGCCTTGCGGGCGCACGGTTATCGCTCCGATTCGCGCTATCTGGTCTTTCAATGCCTGCAGCACACCATCGGCCTGCCTCGGGAACAGTGGCGAGTGCTGGACCAGGCCCACCGCAAACGCAATCTTGCCGAGTACGAAGGAGCGATGGACGTAGACGAACAACTTGTCGCCGCGTTGCTGCGGGTTGCGCGGGGCGTGGTGAAGCGTGTGAATGATCTCATGGCGTCGCGATGACGGAGATTGGCTGAATGGCTCTGAAAAAATCCCAACTCTACACCTCTCTCTGGCAAAGCTGCGACGAACTCCGCGGCGGCATGGACGCCTCGCAATACAAGGACTACGTCCTCACGCTGTTGTTCACGAAATACGTATCGGACAAGTACGCCGGCAAGCCCGGCGCGTTGATCGAAGTACCCGCCGGCGGCGGCTTTGCGGACATGGTGAAGCTCAAGGGCGACAAGGACATCGGCGACAGGATCAATAAGGTCATCGGCCTCCTCGCCGAGGCCAACGATCTCAAGGGCGTCATCGACCAAGCCGACTTCAATGACGAGAGCAAGCTCGGCACGGGAAGGGAGATGCAGGATCGGCTCTCGAAACTGGTCGCGATCTTCGACGGCCTCGACTTCAGCGCCAACAGTGCTGAAGGCGACGACCTCCTGGGCGATGCCTACGAATATCTGATGCGCCATTTCGCGACCGAGAGCGGCAAGAGCAAGGGACAGTTCTACACCCCGGCGGAGGTCTCGCGCATCATGGCGCAGGTGGTCGGCATCGGCGCCGACACACGCCAAGACCAGACCATCTACGATCCCACCTGCGGTTCCGGTTCGCTCCTCCTCAAGGCTGCCGACCAAGCGCCGCGCGGCATCACAGTCTACGGCCAGGAAATGGATGTCGCCACTTGGGGCTGGCGCGGATGAACATGTTCCTGCACGGACACCCGACCGCCGAGTTGTGGCGAGCCAACACCCTGGCGGCACCGTATTTCAAGAACAGGGACGGTAGGCTCAGGACCTTCGACTTCGCCGTGGCCAATCCGCCGTTCTCCGCCAAGGCTTGGTCCAGCGGGCTCGACCCGGACAACGACGAGTTCGGACGCTTCGTTTACGGCATCCCTCCGGAGAAGAACGGCGATTACGCATTCCTGTTGCACCTGATCGCGTCGCTTAAGAGCACGGGCAAGGGCGCCATCATCCTGCCGCACGGTGTCCTGTTCCGCGGGAACAGGGAGGCCGACATCCGCCGCAACCTCATAAGTCGTGGCTTCGTCAAGGGCATTATCGGCTTGCCCGCCAATCTCTTTTACGGCACAGGCATCCCGGCC
>JAKZVK010000976.1:0-3100 GCA_047516085.1 Bryobacterales bacterium | reverse complement strand
TTGCGCGCGTGCCGCAGCTCACGCAAGGTCATTTCCTCGGCGATCAACTGAGCTGCACGGGCCTCGACCTTCTTGCGTTGGGCGGGACTCAGCTTCTTGATAATGTCGTTCACGTTCGTCGCCATGATCACTTCCCTTCCTGTTTCAATCGGCCCAAATGCGCGTCGAAACGCTCATCAGCCTTGCGGATCAGCCCTCAGTAGAACCGCTTTTCACTGCCGCCTGATTTGTCCCCCGCAACGAGCAGGATCGTTTTACGCTTCGTGTCGAACGCAAAGGCCACTCGCCATCCGTCGCGCTGAACCGAAGTTCCTTCATGTTCGGGTGGCGTGAGTCGTTCAGCGTATCGACGCGGGGCCGTCCCAATTGCGGCCCGAACTGCTGGAGGAGAACCGTCAACGCCAAGATCTCCGTCCGCACGCCTTCGTGCAGTTCGAAGAACTCGGGTTTGAACTCATCGCCAATCTCTACATCCCAGCTCACCCATTCACTATGGCATGAAACACATATGGTGTCAAATACATATTAGATGACCTCGAAGGAGGCCCGCCGCAGGCACAATTCTCTCCGTGCGTTGCCAACGCCCGGCATTGGGGATCTGGGGCGGGACGGGAGTCACGGAACGCTTCATCGCGCTGGCTCGGGCCAGTCGAGGTGTTGGTGGAGGAAGCGGAAGGTGTCGTCGGCGAGGATGGTGTGTCCGCCGTTGAAGAACTGGATGTGGGCCCGGTCGGCGATGCCTAGCTGGGCGTAGAGCCGGCGGACCTTGGCGTATTCGCCCGCCACCCAGCGGTCCATCCCGACGCCGTCGTGGTGGCCGCGCTCGACCATGAACGGCCGCGGGACCATTAGATAGGCCCTTTCTGCGTGGCCGAAGGTGTTGCCGAGGTTGAAGTAGGGCACCTCCCAAGTGGGATGGTACATATAGCTGTAGCCGCGGTCGACCGCCGTGAGCTTGTGAATGTCCTCGTTGAAGTTGGCGGAGCAAATCGACAGTGCGTAGTCTTCGAGCAGCGGAGGCACGATCATCGCCGTCGTGCCGCCGTAGCTGAGGCCGTAGAACCCAATTCGCCCTCGATCCACGAACGGCAGCGAGCCGAGCCAGTTCAAGATCTGCTGGTGCTGCGCGGTGATGAACGAGAACATCGTGAGCTTGAGGGCCTTGGCTTTCTTGTCGAGCCAGCGAAAGCGGTCGGTGTCGCGGTAAAAGTTGTGCGGCGCGAAGACGACAAAGCCGCGCTCGGCCAACTGCGCCGCATAATTGCGGTAGTAGAGGTCGTTGCCCTCGACGACGTGCCGCGGCAGCCCGTTGTAGCCGTGCTGGGTGACGACGACGGGACGCCGTTCGCCGGGCTTGAGGTCTTTCGGTAGCAAGAGGATGCCCCAGGCAAAGACGTCTGGCAGTACGTCGAGGACGACTTCATGCCCGGTCCACTTCTCTTTGTCGTGGATTTGTCGCGAACGCGGGTTGGGCGGCAGGAGAGGGTCTTCGAGGCGGCCCATGACCTCGTCGTGGAGGTGGTCGCGAAACGTTTTGGAGGCCTCGGCGAATCGCTCGGCTGAGAGCGTCTCCGCACTGAGGACGCGCGAGGGCGGCTTCTTGGTTAGCTCGGGCATTGCCTCGTACATGTAGAAGCGGTCGCGGACGTACCCCGAGGCGGCGACGAGTTCCTGGAGCCTGCGCTCCAATTCCTTTACCTGCCGATGTTGACGTATCTTCGGGTCAAAGCGGCGGCGTAGGTCGTTGGCAGGGTAGCTCGTAGCGACAAAGGGAGAGGTGAGGTCAAACGGGCCCATGAAACGTCGCAGAGCTATCGGTGAGCCCGGCCCGGTGAGTTCGCTGGTGGTGCCGGTGACCAGATACCTGGGCTGGAAGCCGGTGGGGACGAGGGTTCCCAGGCGCTTGAACTCGGCGGAAACCGACGGGAGCGAAGGCGTTGTGATCGCGCCCGGCGCCGCTGCCTTGCGCCATCCTTCGGGGACCACAGGCGGTCCTTCAAAGGCGGGAAACGCGCTGTGCTCGACCACAAGGCCTCGTGGAGCGATCAGCGACGCAATCTCCGCATCGCCAAACTCACGCAAGAGTCCCCAGACAGTTCGATCGAGAGGCTCTTCCCAGACAGCCTGGCGGGAGTTGAAGTAGCCACTGACCAGAGTCGCATCGATGCGCGCATCAGCCGCGGACGCGTACAGCGCGACGAGGCCGCCCTCCCCGTACCCGGCAACGCCCACCTTGGCGTCGGCGCCGCGTCGTTGCTTGAACCAGTCAACCGCCGCGAGGACTTTTTGCACGTCGTAGCCGATGACGTGGCGGCCCATCACAAACGCCTGCCGGTAGATCCACTCGCGATGCGGCAGGTTGGTGAAGTTGACATCCGGGTGGCCCGACACTTCGGCGGCCCGGTTGATGAGCAAAGGTACGACCACTTCGAATCCGCCCTCGGCGAGAAGGCGGGCGAAGTGCGCGTCCGGCGACAACCCCGGCGCGAGGCCGACGATTGTTTCCGGGGTTTGGTCCGCATCGGGGATAGCGACGACGTGTCCGATGGGCTCACGGCGCGGCTCGAGTAGCAGTCCCTCGCCGGTCACGCCCTCCAGCACCGGCCAGCGCACCTGGAACACGCGAAACGAGCGGGTCTCGGCGACAAGGGCCGGGTTGTCGTCGTCTCCATAGCGCTCCATCGCCGGCGGGAGGCGTTCGTCGGCGAGGCCGATGATCGTGCGAAAACGGTTGCGGTTCGGTTCGACGGACTTCTCGTAAGCAGCCGTTGACGAGAAGTCACGTGACCAGTACCGCGATCGCGTCTCGATCGATTCCTCCAACTTGCGGTCGACGAAGACGTGGAGGCCGTCGAGCATCCTCTCATCGAGCGGCCCCTGCCAATCGAGAGGTCGGGTGTTTCCGAGCGTGACGGCCTGAGCGAACCCCACGCCGGTGGAGAGCCCGGTGAAGAGCCCGGTAGCGAGCAAAGTCAAGAGCGCCGAGAACAGCGCCATTCGAAACAGGGCCAGGGGCATCGGTCTCTCCTTTCGCTCTCCTTTTGCAGACGTCGTCAGGCTGCCTGTGCTCTCACTCGCCGGGCAATCGCGTTGAGGTCGA
>JAKZVK010000975.1:0-3668 GCA_047516085.1 Bryobacterales bacterium | reverse complement strand
AACTCGATGCCGTAGCGGATCTCGTCGCCCTTCCACCAGCCGTTCATGGCCACCGCGATGGCCCCGGCGCTGACCGTTCCCCAGAATCCCTGGATCCACCCCGGCTGGTTGGCGCCCAGCAGCCCCACCCGGTCGCCGGGTTCGATGCCGTAGCGGTCGGCAAGCCCCGCGGCCACCGCGGCCGTGTGCCCGATGTTCTCGGCGAAGGTGGCGCTGCGACCGTCGTCGAAGAGGTAGTAGCGGGCCGAGCCGTCGCCGCCGTGGTTGGCGGACGCGGCCGGCAGGTCGCGCAGGCTGCGGCGCGGGCCGGCCACCACGCCCATCTCGATGCCGTTCACGTTCTCGGCGACGATCTCGAAGAAGCCGCCCGGGCCGGTGAGCATGGCGTCGGCCTCCGCAATCGACATCGCCGGCGTGTCGCGATCGGTTGCCTGGTCCTCGTGCTCGTCGGTCACCTCAGCGACATTATCGGTGCCACAGGCTGTGACGCTCGCGAGAAGCCGGGTGTACGCAGCCACCCCGCGGGGCATTGGAAGCTGCAGCCGCCGAGACTGCTCTGCTTGCGCCCGCGCTCGGCACCTGCAGTGCCCCGCCGTCTTCGCCATTGAAGGCTGAATCGATGCTTCACTCGTGGGCAAGCCCGCAAAGCTCGTAGTGGTGACCGCGACCGGCTGCGTTTGCAACCGACCCGACGAAGTCGCAGTCGTCCCCCGTCATAGCGATCGGTTCTTGACCAAGGCGCGTTGCCACCTGGGCGACATCCCACCCGTAGGATTGAATGCCTACGCGTTGATCAGCGTCGGCGGAGGCAGCCGGTGAAGTACGAACCGAATCCAAAGCACAAATCGATGCCTGCGCCGGGTCGAAGAGGTTCTATCTGCCCGCCGGACGTTGACGCTATGCAGCTCCTGGAAGGCAGCGTGCTCCGCCACGATAAGCGGTACGCCACTGACGGCGATCAGGCCTTCTGCGCGCAGTGCCACGATCGGGAGAAGGATCTCTGGCACGGCTATCCCATTGATTGGGGCGACGTGCCGCCGAAGATCCTGAAAGACTGGTTCGACGAAGGTGCCGTGGCACAGCGCACCGTGAAGCGAGCGAGAAGGCGCAGGAGATGAGCGTCCGCTGGGAAAGGTTTGCTGGCGACACCGCCTCGTTCGCGGTGAGAGTTGCCTTCCATCATGATCCGGACAACGGCGCAGCCGCATCGCTCGAGATGGCCGAGAGCTGGGGCGCGTTCCAGATCTGGGTTCGCGGCGTGAACCTGTGCGCACATGTGGATGGTGGCGAGACGTTGCAGTTGTCCCACTGGTATTTGCTTCCCATACTTGAATGGCTGAGCACAAACTGGGACCCACTCCTGCATGAGGAACGGCCGCCTTCCGTACGGCGATCTATTCGTTCCGCGGCCGAGGTAGGTGAGATGTCGTCATCAATGGCTTTCGCCTTCTCCCATGGCGTTGGCGCTCTCTCCGCCCACGAGGAGCACTACGAATGGGATCAGCGTCACGCTCTGCGTGCCGCTCGCGATGGCGGCGTCGTTCCCGATGTGCGTTTTCGGCGAATTCGAGACCGAGTGGAAATCTCGTGGACGGCCACCCAGCTTGCTGGGGCCGAAGGAATTGACTTCCTGTCACACAGCGGCACCGAGTACGCGGCTCCAACTGCTGTCGCGGAGCCTCTGTATGAGGTCCTGGCTTGCGCAGCGGAATGGCTCCACGAGCGGTTGCCGGCATCAGAACGCTGCAAAGCCCTCGTCGACTCGGTCGCAGCGCTGAGATCACCGGAGCGGACCGAGGAACGTACTGCTTGGATCGCTGGTCTCGGGACAACCCGGGATCAGATCGTTGCACGCTGGAAGGAACTCGCGGATCTTGGCAGGTCGCTCGGGAGCCCAGGGGCCGCCGAGGCCGCCTTTGGCCGTCACCGGTCGAATGAAATTGTTCTTGACGGGAGCTGTGGGGCAGCGCTCCTGTTCGGATCGGCGAGCCCCACGATCACTCTCAAGGACGCCACGACTCTGGCGAAGCTCTTGCTTGAGGCGTACGAGCCTTCGCCTATCGACGGCCTTGCTGAGCTGGCCCTCGATGAGCTGATCGATGTGTCGCTGCGGCCGTGGGAGCATGGCTATGAGCTCGCCGACGAACTGCTCGACAAGATCGGGGATGAGATCGTTGGGTCGAGAGTGGATGTCGAAGCACTCCTAGACAGTTGGGGCGTCCGATTGTCTGAGGTCGATCTCGAAGATCGGAACCTTCGCGCCATTGCCTTCGTGGGCAGCGAGCACCCGCCCTCGATCGTGCTCAACTCCAGTCACCGGTCAGCAGACTCAACGCAGGCGCGGCGGTTCACGCTGGCTCATGAGCTGTGCCACCTGCTGCACGATCGCTCGCGAGGCGCTCGCGTTGCGATGGCCAGTGGGCCATGGGCCCCCAAGGCAATCGAGCAGCGCGCGAACGCGTTTGCAGCATGGCTCCTCATGCCGCCCGAATTGTTGGATTCTGCGGTCGCCGTCGCCGACAGCCCGGTCGACACACCCGCAGGTGTAAAGGCAGTTGCCGAGCTCCTCGATGTCAGCCGAGCGACCCTCGTCGAGCATCTCTACAACCGCGGTTACATCGACGAGGAGGTTCGATACGAACTCTGTCCCGGCATCGGAGAGTGAGAAGGTCGCCGAAGCGACGGCGAGCGAGGGATACACGGCTGCTACAGATCCGCGGGAGGCCTCGCTCGGGCCGAACAGAGTGATTGCTAGGCATATGCAACACCTGCCCAGCGGCACCATCGACGTCGATCATCAGGCCCCCGACTTCATCGCCAGCCGCCACCGCCGCTACGCCGAGATGCGGGACCGCTGCCCGGTCTTGTTCAACCAGCATTACGGCGGGTTCTGGATGGTCACCGACTACGAGTCGGTGGCGGTCGTGGCCCGCGACAACGAGACCTTCGCCCACAAGTACGAGCCCGACTCCGACGACGGGATCTCCTATCGCGGCATCTGCGGCATACCCCGGCCGCCGTATGTGCCCCGCATGGGGGTGTCGGAGATCGACGGCCCCGAGCACGCCGACCTGCGCCGGGTGCTCAACCCCTACATGACGCCTCGGATGATCGAGCGGCAGCGGCCCCGGATGGAGGCGGTGTCGGCGTGGTTCCTCGACCAGGTGGTGGAGGACGGCGCCGCGGACCTGGTGCTCGACTACGCCACACCGGTCCCGGCGGTCCTGACCCTCGAACTGATGGGCATGGAGTCGTCCAACTGGAAGCACTACGCCGACTTCTTCCACGCCACCTCGTCGTACGAGCCCACCGACGCAAGGTTCCGCAGCGCGGTGGCCCGCCGCGACGACATGTGGGCCGAGTTGGCCGGCTTCGCGGCCTTCCGCAGGGCCAACCCGTCCGACGACGTCACCACCGCCCTGGTGACCGCGGTGATCGGCGGGCGGCCCCTCACCGACGACGAGATCACCGGGATCATGTGGAACCTGGTGGCCGGCGGCCTCGACACCACCACGTCGCTGGTTTCATGGGGCCTGCACCACCTCGGCACCCATCCCGAGCAGCGGGCCCGGCTCATCGACGACCCAAGTTTGATCGGTGCCGCGGTGGAGGAGTTCCTGCGCTACTACAGCCCCAGCGAGACCCTCACCCGCACCGCCACCCGCGAC
>JAKZVK010000974.1:0-16587 GCA_047516085.1 Bryobacterales bacterium | reverse complement strand
CGAGCACATCGACACCGGCACTCTGGCCGGCCTGCGCGACCGGGCGCTCCTCTCGGTTATGCTCTACAGCTTCGCGCGGGTGAGCGCGGTCCTGGGGATGCGGAGGCAGGACTACTTCCAGCAGGGGAGCCGGGGGTGGCTGCGGCTCCACGAGAAGGGCGGGAAGAGACATGACGTCCCGGCTCACCACCGGGCGGCCGAGACCCTCGACGAGTACCTCGATGCCTGCGGGCTCGAGGCGGCGGGGGAGGCGCTGTTTCAGAGCGTGGACTGGTCGGGGGAGAGGTTGACCGGTCGGGCGCTAACCCGGCGGGTGGTGCTGGCCATGATCAAGCGCCGGGCGTCAGCGGCGGGGCTTCCGTCCTCGACCTGCTGCCACACGTTCCGGGCGACGGGGATCACGGCGTATCTGTCGAACGGAGGGACCCTCGAGCACGCGCAGCAGATCGCCGGTCACGCGTCGCCGAAGACGACGAAGCTCTACGACCGGACGGCGGACACCGTCACGGTCGACGAGATCGAACGCATCGTGATCTGATAGCTGTCGGATAGGTCGATGTTTGATTTCAGCGGATCCCGGATCGAAGTGTGCTTCCACCGGCGCGTGGCTGGCCGCTGTGCGCGTCGAGCAACCGCGTCGGAGGCAGTTTATTCGGCATGCCTCGCCTTCCCACAATATATTGTGGTTCAATCTAGGCCAAGGCCCTACATGTTGACAAGTGGCGTGAAGCTGACGCATCATTGGTCGTCATTCTGGTGGAAAGGGACGGGGCCGGTCCGCACAGGGAAAAAACCGAGGAGGGGTGGTAAATGAACGTCGGAACAAAACCCGGAAAAGGTCGGTACTGTTGCACGAACTGCAATTGGTCTGTTGTGCTTGATGACGACAGCGACCGGCTGCCGCCATGCGGCAATTGCGGAAAAGGCCAGAACACTGTTTACGTGAGCTGTTGACATCTCACCAGCAAGTCGATACGGGGAACGGACCGGCGGCCACCGTCCGAAACCACCAGCGCGCCGCCGACGTCCATGCCGGCCTCCGTCTCGGCGTCCCCGCCATCGTGCCGCAGCCCGACCTCGACGCTCGGCCTCAGCGACAGCCGGCCGGTGAGCGTGTAGTTCCCGCGAGCCCTCCCGGAACCGGGTCACCGCCGCCGCGGTCGCCACCATGCGCCCCGCCGCGCCGTCCACGCCGTCGATCGACGTGCCGACCCAGAGGGCATCGGCCTTGAACGCCAGCTCGAAACCGCTCGCCCCGGCGAACAGCTCGCCCCGTGTCCCGGGCCGTCGCCATCGACGGGTTGTTTGCGGGAGGGGGCGAAATCCTACGTTTAGGCGTCTGCGCCCTAAACGTGGCGGCACCCGGCCAACGTTCGCCGGAAGCCGCCACGCCATCATGTCCCAAACGACCGTTTGCGACACATGCTGATCGGCTACGCCCACGTTTCGAAGACCGACGGCTCCCAGTCGCTGAACCTGCAGTGCGACGCCCTGCGGGCCGAGAGCATCGACGCGGTCAACGTCTACCACGACTTCGCCTCCGGCGTACGCGACGACCGGCCGGGACTCGACAGCTGCTTGCGCGCCCTGCGGAGGGGCGACGTGCTCGTCGTCTGGAAGCTCGACCGCCTCGGCCGCAACCTCGCCCATCTGGTCAACACCGTGCAGGACCTGTCGGCCCGCGGTGTGGGCCTGCGGGTGCTCGCCGGCCAGGGCGCGCAGATCGACACCACCACCGCGGCCCGGCCGACTCGTGTTCGGCATCTTCGCGGCGCTGGCCGAGTTCGAGCGGGAGCTGATCCGCGAACGCACCGTGGCCGGGCTCAAGGCCGCACGAGGTGGCTGCGGCTCCCACGAGAAGGGGGGGGAAGCGGCACGAACGTGCCGGTTCAATCACCGGGCTGCCGAGGCCCTCGATGAGGGTGCCTCGGGGCCGGCGGGCTCGAGGACGGGAGGGTAGCTTCAGAGCGTGGACCGGACGCGGCTGCTTGACCGGTCGGGGGCTGACGCGACGCGTGGTCCTGGCCATGGATCAAGCGCCGCGCGGCGGCCGGGCTGCCAGCTGTCGATCTACTGCCACACGTTCCGGGCAACGGGCGTCACGGCGTATCTGTCGAACGAGGGGGGCCTCGTATGCTACGCTGCCCTCGATGAACACCGGCACGAAGTGGATCATCGGGACCGGCGTGGCCGTAATCGCCTCCGTGGTCGGGTCGGCTGTGGCCGTGATAGCCGTCGTGGTGACGCTGGTCGGCGGCGTTCGTGAAGATGTGCGCGCGTCGCAGGCGGCCGTGGACGGATTGCGTGACGACATGCAGGCGGCCGTAGACGGGCTGCGCGACGACATGCGCGAGGACCACGCGCGGTTCGATGCCCGGTTGGCCGCGGTTGAGGTGGCGTTCGGCAAGGTCGACCAAAGACTCCTCACCATCGAGCGCGTCGTCTTGCCGGCGCCGGAGCAGCCCAGCGAGTAGCCGGTGTGCCCCCAACTCGTTCTGGCCATCTTGCTGGGCAGCGGTCACCGACGACAAGATCCGCGACAAGACGGTTGGAACAAGTGTCGTCGCTCGCAAGTAGACTTAACCCAGGCCGAATTCTTCGTGAGATCTCCTCCGCCGAGGACCCTCCTCGGCGTGCGGCAAGTGAGATTGGTTCACGACTTGACCTGCCGGCCCGCTTCGGCTTCCGATCCGGGGATCGGGGAACGCACGGAAGCCGCAGTATCCTGCTCGAAGACCTGCGCCAGCTCCTCGCTGCAACCTCCGAGCACACTTTGTACGACGACTACCGCGTCGCCATTATGGAAGAGAACGTGCTCGGCAAGGGCACGGCCTCCGCGCGGCTATGGGCCTGGAAGAAGCTCCGTGAGCTCTATGGTCTCGATCCGCACCTCACAGTGTTCCGCCGCTTCCGCACCCTCTGGGAGGATGACCCGGAAGGCCGCCCGCTCCTAGCCGTGCTCTGCGCTTGCGCGCGCGACCCGCTACTCCGGATGAGCGCGTCGACGATCCTGAAGGCACCACAAGGATCGGTGGTGACCCCCGAAGACCTCGCCGGAGCTATCGCCGAGGTTGCCCCCGACCGATTCAGTCCGATCAACCTGAAGGCAATCGGCAACCGCATATGCTCCTCCTGGACGCAGTCTGGCCACCTGGTAGGTGGCCAGGTGCGCCGAAGAACCCGACCGACGCTGACGCCGGGAGCCACAGTCTACGCACTCGTCCTCGGCCGGCTGTGCGGAGCGCGAGGCCAGCTCCTCTTCTCCACGCTGTGGGCATCCCTGCTCGATGCCCCGGTGCAGGAACTCTTCGAACAGGCGGCCGCTGCCTCGCAGCGCCACTGGATAGACCTGCGTCGCGCAGGCTCCGTGGTGGAAGTCGGATTCTCAAAACTCCTCACGCGCGAGGAGGAGGAGCTTCGTGAATCGGATTGAGGCTCTCCTTAAAAACTATGCGCGCTACGTCTCGCTGCCCTGGGACCACTCGCTCCCAGGAGGCCAGCGGATCTGGTTCGCCGTTTACGACCCCGTCGACGAGCGGCGGCTCAGGCTCCTACTGCCGACCTTCGAAATCACCACGGAGCAGCAGCCCGCGAACCACGGCTGGGTCCGGTGTGACCTGAGGGACGCATTCGCGACGTGGATGGCTGCCCAGGACTACCACGCCGCGTACTTCGAATCCCCCGAGGATCTCCCGAATCCACACCCCGGCTTCGAGGATTACGTGGCCGGGCGCGTGCGCAGCGTTCTGGATAGCTCCGACGGGAACACGGTGGTCGCGATCACCGCTGTCGCCTCGCTCTTTGGCTTCATGAAGGTCTCGGCCCTGATGGAGCGGGTCGAAGATGCGATCCGCGGGCGGCTCCTGGTCTTCTTCCCAGGCGAGTACCAGGAGAATCACTATCGCCTGCTCGACGCGCGGGACGGTTGGAACTATCACGCGGTTCCAATCACGGCCGCCGCTATGGAGGGCGCATGAAGAACCGGGACGTCTTCTTGAAGGATCCCATCGAGAATCGGCTCGTCAACCAGGGCGTAGCGGAGGTAGTCGATCCGGGCTCCGAGCAGGAGCTCCGCACCCTACGCCACGAACTCGAGACGTTCGTGTGCGAGGGGCAGTACGCCCGGGGTCTCGACCGCATCCTCTCCACCTATCTCGGCAGCCTCGATCGTGAGGAGCAACCCGCCGTATGGGTGAGCGGCTTCTACGGAAGCGGTAAGTCGCACTTGGTGAAGATGTTGCGCTTTCTGTGGACGGACTTCGTGTTTCCGGACGGCGCCACAGCACGCGGCATCGTGCACCTTCCGAGCGAGCTGGAAGCCTCGCTGCGCGAGCTCTTCACCCAGGGCAAACGTCTCGGCGGCCTCCACGCGGCCGGCGGTAAGCTTGGCTCCGGTGCGGGCGAGAGCGTCCGCTTGGCGCTTCTCGGGATCGTGTTCCGATCGGCCGGCCTTCCCACCGACTACGCCGCCGCCCGTTTCGTGCTGTTCCTGCGCAAGAATGGCTTTCTTGATTCCGTGCGGAGCGCGGTCGAGAAGGCGGAACGCAATTTCGCGAGCGAACTCAACGATCTCTACGTGTCGCCGGTGCTCGCGAAGGCGCTCCTCGCGGCCGACCCGGGTTTCGCGAGCTCAGAGAGGGAGGTTCGCGCCCAGATCAAAGCACACTTCAAGCGTCCAGCTGACGTGTCAGACGACGAAATGGCTGCCGCCATTGAGGAGGCGCTTGCGCCCGACGGCAAGCTGCCGTGCACCCTTGTCGTCCTCGACGAAGTGCAGCAGTACATTGGCGGGAGCACCGACCGCGCTTACCGCATCCAGGAAGTTGCAGAGGCGTGCTCGAAGCGTTTCGGGGCCCGCATCCTCTTTGTCGGAACTGGCCAGACGGCGATTGTCGGTACGCCTCAGCTCCAGAAGCTCCAAGCACGGTTCAAGCTGCCGGTTGAGCTCTCGGACGCCGACGTGGACACGGTCGTGCGCAAGATCGTCCTCGCCAAGAAACCCGACAAGGTGGCGGCCGTGAGCCAGCTCCTGCAGCAGTGCAGTGGCGAGATCTCGCGCCACCTGACCAGCACCAAGCTCGCGAGTCGCCACGAGGATCAGGATATCCTCGTGCCCGACTACCCGCTCCTCCCCGTGCGGCGCCGCTTCTGGGAACTGGCGATGCGCGCGGTGGATCCCACCGGCACGAAGGCCGAGCTCCGCAACCAGCTCACGAACGTCTTCGAGGCGGTGCGGGCCACCGCCGAGAAGCCCCTCGGTACCGTCGTCTCGGCGGACTTCCTCTACGACCAGAACAAGACGCAGATGGTCCAGACCGGGTCGCTCCTTCGCGAGATCCAGGAGGCCATTGAGCTACTTGACAACGGAAGCTCCGCGGGTCGCCTTGCCGCGCGTCTCTGCGCGCTCTGCTTCCTGATCGGGAAGCTCCCACGTGACGCGGGGGTCGACGCGGGGATCCGCGCCACGCCCGACACCCTGGCGGATCTCCTCGTCGAGGACCTCAGTGCCGGCAGCGCAGAGCTTCGCAAGCAGATCCCCGCTGCCCTCAAGAAGCTCGTCGAGGCGGGAACCCTCATGCCTGTGGGCGAAGATTACCGGCTCCAGACTCGAGAGAGCGCCACCTGGGAGGGAGAGTACCGAAACCGCCTAGCGCGCGTCGAGAACAACGAGGCGACGCTCGCGAGCGAGCGCGCCGAGCTGCTGCGCATGCGCGCCGGCGACACACTGAAGGGGCTCAAGCTCCCGCACGGCCAGTCCAAGGTACAGCGCAAGATCGAGATCCACTTCGGTCAGGAGCCCCCGGCGACTGGTGGCCCGCACGTCCCCGTCTGGGTGCGCGACGGGTGGAACGACGACGAGAAGTCCGTCCTCGCCGATGCCCGTGCGGATGGTGCCGAGAGCCCGCTTGTCACAGTCTTCCTCCCTCAGCGCCAGCCTGAGGATCTGAAGAAGTCTTTGGCGGGCGCCAAGGCCAGCCGCGAGACCCTCCACGCCAAGGGTCGCCCCACCACTGCCGAAGGCATCGACGCGTACACCGCCATGGAGACGCGCCGTCGCATGGCCGAACAGCAGCGCGATCTTTTGCTGGACGAGATCCTCGCCGGCGCGCGTGTGCTGCTCGGCGGCGGCGCCGAGACGACCGGCGCAAGCCTCCTCGAAAAGACTCGTGACGCCACCCAGGACGCCATCCAGCGCCTTTATCCCCGCTTCGACGACGGCGATGACCCACGCTGGGGCAAGGTAGTGGAGCGTGCACGGGGCGGCGCCGCCGATGCCCTCGAAGCCGTGGGCCACTCTGGCAGTCCCGAAGATCACAAGGTCTGCAAGGAGGTGCTCGCCATCGTGACGGGTGGCAAGAAGGGCCGGGAGATCCGCAAACACTGCACGGCTCCTCCCTTCGGCTGGCCCCAGGACGCCGTCGACGGCGCCCTCATTGTGCTGGTGGGGGGCGGACACCTGCGCGTCACCCAGGACGGCAAGGTGCTGAGCCAGAAGCAGCTCGACCAGCGCAACCTCGGCGTCGCCGACTTCCGCCTCGAGAGCGCCATCGTCACCGTCCTGCAGCGGCTTGCCCTGCGAAAGCTCTTCCAGGAGGTGGATATCCAGACACAGCCCACCGAAGAGGCGAGCGCCGCGCGCGAGTTCCTCGTTGAGCTGAAGCGCCTAGCCCAGGCCTCTGGTGGCGAGCCTCCGCTTCCCGCGCCGCCCACGCCTCCGCTTCTCGCCGAGCTGGCCGCACTCGCGGGCAACGAGCAGCTCATAGCCCTCTTCAAGGCGCGCGAGGAACTTTCGGGCTGGATTACCGACTGGTCCCGCATCGCGCGAAGGATCGCGAAGCGCCTGCCCCGCTGGCAGGCCCTCGAGCGCCTCGCCGCCCGGGCGACCGCTCTACCGGTCGCCGCCGATGTGGCGCCCCAGATCGACGCCCTGCGGACGAACCGGGGGCTGCTCCTCGACCCGGACCCCGTGGCGCCCCTCGTGGGCAAGCTCAGGCAGGCCCTACGCGAGGCGCTCCAGGCGGCGCGGGCCGCATATGTGGATCTTCACGAGGAGGCGATGAGCCGCCTCTCGGCAACCGAAGTGTGGAAGCGCCTCACCCCCGAACAGCAGGCTGAGATCCTGGGCCGTCACGTCATCGCGGGCGTCCCGGAGATTCGCGTCGGCAACGAGCTAGAGCTCCTGGCCTCGCTCACGGAGATTCCCCTCGACTCCTGGGCAACCCGCCGCGACGCGCTTCCACAGCGCTTCGCACGCGCGCTCGAGGAAGCTGCAAAGCTCCTAGAGCCGAAGGCCGTCCGCGTGACCCTCCCGTCCGCCACTCTCCGCGACGAGGAGGAACTGCGAACTTGGCTCGCCCAAGCGGATGCGAGGATTCGCGGGCAGCTCCGTAAGGGCCCGGTGATCGTGTAGGAGGTCAAAGGGTTTTGGCATCTCTTCCCAACAGTCAGCGGCGCCAACTTGAGAAAGCTGTGGTTGAGGCGCGCGACGTGGCCGAGGCCGGTGCCAAAGCGGCGCTTGAGCGCTTGGCTGTAGGGCGCGCCGAACCGTTCCCCGAGATGTCGGCCGGGCATGGCGAGCTCCGCACGCTGCTTCGGGCCCACGGCCACCAACTCGGTGATCCCCGCCACGAAACCGGAGAGCAAGAGCTCACACACCTGATTGCCGAGTGCGCCTATGAGCACTGGCACCGGATGCTTTTCGCCCGGTTCCTGGCTGAGAACCAGCTCCTAATCCACTCCGAGCTAGGCGTGCCGGTGACTCTGGCCGAATGCGAGGAGCTAGCCCGCGTAACGGGCGAGAACGATTCCTGGGCGCTGGCCGGACGTTTCGCGGCCCGGATGCTTCCGGCCATCTTCCGGCCCGGCGACCCCGTTCTGCGCGTGCGGCTCGCGCCCGAGCACCAGCAACAGCTTGAAAAACTGCTGGCCGCCCTCCAGGCCGACGTCTTCACGGCCGGCGACGCGCTCGGCTGGGTCTACCAGTTCTGGCAGACCAAGCGGAAGAAGGAAGTCAATCAAAGCGGTAGAAAGATCGGTGCTGACGAGCTCCCCGCGGTGACACAGCTCTTCACCGAACCCTACATGGTGCAGTTCCTGCTCCACAACGCGCTCGGCGCCTGGTGGGCGGGGAAGGTGCTGGCCGATCACCCCGAGCTCGCTCAAACGGCTGCGCACGAGGACGAGCTCCGCCGGGCCTGCGCGCCCCCGGGCTACGAGTGGACCTACCTGCGTTTCCTCCGCGACGAGGAGGGCCTCCCCTGGCGCCCTGCGGCGGGCACCTTCGAGAGCTGGCCCGAGCGCACGGCTAAGGTGACGATACTCGACCCGTGCTGCGGCTCCGGTCACTTTCTGGCGGAGGCCTTTCGAATCCTAGTGCCCATGCGCATGGCGGCCGAGGGGTTGTCAGCGCGCGACGCGGCCACGGCCGTGCTCCGCGACAATCTCTTCGGACTTGAGATCGACGAGCGCTGCACGCAGATCGCGGCCTTCAACCTGGCGCTCGTAGCCTGGGCGTACCCGGGTGCCGGGGGCTATCGACCCCTACCTGAACTCAACATCGCGTGCTCGGGGCTATCGGTGGGAGCCAAGGAGGAGGAGTGGCTCAAACTCGCGGGTAAGGACGAGCGACTGCGCGAGGGGATGCGGCGACTTTACCAGCTCTTCAAGGACGCACCGACCCTGGGGAGCTTGCTCGATCCTCGGCGGAAGGAAGCGGAACTCTTCAGGGCGGGCTTTGAGGAGCTGCAGCCGCTGCTTAAAGCCGCACTCGAAAGCGAGGAGCTACACCGAGACGCCACGGTGACTGCGGCGGGTATAGCAGCTCAAGGGATGGCACGGTCTGGAGCGCTCCTAGCTCGAAGCTATACGCTCGTCACGACGAATGTACCTTATCTGTCACGAGCGCGCCAGTCGGCTCGGCTCATGAAGTTCTCAGAAAGCCAGTATGGCTCTGGGTTGGGCAAAAATGAATTAGCGTATACCTTCCTTCATAGGATCTTAAACCTGTTGGTCCGACGTTGTACGGCAGCAGTCGTATTGCCACAGAACTTCTTGTACATGCACCGCTATACAGCGTTTAGGCGATGGCTGCTAGCAAGTTCTCAGTGGAATCTGATTGCGCGATTGGGAGCGCGCGCATTTGAAACCATTGGTGGCGAGGTGGTCAACGTCGGCTTGTTTCTGTTCTCCCACACCGAACCCCACAGAGAAGTTCTGTTGCGAGGGCTTGATCTGCCAACCGATTTACCGCACGAAGCGAAACCTGCGTATTTACAGTCAGGCCGGGTTGAGTCGGTAAATCAGCTGACGATCCTGCAGGCTCCTGACAGTGTGTTTTCATTTTCAGTCGGCACCGAAAGTGTTGACTTGCTTGAAAAGTTTGCAGAGTGCTACCAAGGACTTCGGACAGGGGATGCAAAGAGATTTGCGCGGGCATTCTGGGAGTTACGAACACTGAGAGGAGTGTGGGATTACTTTCAAACGTCCGGCGGTAGCGAGGAATCGGTGTTCAGTGGATATACCAGTGCGATCCGCTGGGAAGGTGGCGAGGGTAAGCTGGCTGAATATGCAAAGGAAACCCGCGCAAAACTACACGATATGCACGAGAGCGGAAATCGTGCTTGGGGCCGCAAGGGTGTGGCAATCGGGCAAATCACCCTTCGAAGCACGGCATACTTTGGAGACAAGTTCGACAATCCTATTGCCGTCATTGTGCCTAGAAACACTAGCGACTTACTGCCTCTCTGGTGTTTCTTGAACGATCTTTCATACAAGAAGGTCATTAAAGAAAGAAACAGAGGGTTATACGTTACCAACGCTGCGCTGCTAAAGGTGCCGTTCGACATAGATAACTGGCGTGCGAAGGCACGTGAGCGATACCCAAAGGGAATCCTTAGCGGCCAATTAAATGATGATCCAACGCAATGGATATTTCACGGTCATGCGCGCTTCTCGAGGCGCTCGTTACAGGTAGCCGTAGCCCGCTTGCTCGGCTACCGCTGGCCGGCGGAGAATGACCCCGAGATTGAACTCGACGACGAGGCCCGCGCTTGGGTCGAGGAGGCGAAGGCTTGGCATCCCTTCGAAGATGACGACGGCATTGTGTGCATCCCCGCCGTTTGTGGCGAACAGCCGGCGAACGAACGGCTACTGCAACTGCTGCAGGCCTCCTGGGGTTGTCATTGGAGAGACGGCATTCTTGCGGAGCTCCTAGCGGGTACAGGCAGTGCGAATCTCGATGATTGGCTCCGCAATGAGTTCTTCGATGAACACTGCAAGCTGTTTCAGGAGCGCCCCTTCGTCTGGCACATCTGGGATGGCCGCAAGCGCGATGGTTTTCACGCTTTGGTCAACTACCACAAATTGGCCGAGGGCAACAACAAGGGCCGACGACTCTTAGAGTCGCTGACATACAGCTACCTTGGCGACTGGACCGCCCGGCAGCAGGACGGCGTGAGATGCGGTGAGCGTGGCGCCGAGGATCGGCTAGCCGCTGCCGAGGCCCTGAAGGCGAGGCTCGCCGCCATCCTCGAAGGCGAGCCGCCCTACGACATCGCCGTGCGCTGGAAGCCGCTGCGAGAGCAGGCAATCGGCTGGGAGCCGGACTTGTACGACGGTGTCCGCATTAACATCCGCCCGTTCGTCGGGGCCGGTGTCCTGCGCAAGCCCCCCCGCATCAAGTGGACCAAGGACCACGGTAAGGAACCTCGCCGGGAGCGCGAGGACTTCCCATGGTTCTGGCTAGACGGCGCCTTCACGGGCGAACGCGTAAACGACGTACACCTGACCCACGCGGAGAAATACGCCGCGCGGGACCGGGCGGCTGAGGGCCAGGAGGCTCGACGATGACGGCCCAGCACGCCCCTGGTACGCGATGGCTGCGTTGCGATCTGCATGTCCACACGCCCTGCGACGGGGAGAAGCGTTTCGGAGAGAACCTGCGTACGGCTATCCGAGGCGCTCAAGAGGGAGAGACCGCAACGCCGCGTCGAGAGCGGCGAACGCTTCAGCCGGGCCGGCCGCTAAACGATGCCGTTCCGCGTGTCCACGAGGACCCAACTGTTGGTGAAGGTTCTGACGCGGATGAAGAGCGGGCGAACAGGGCGCGCCTCTCGCGACTCGCGAATCGAGG
Source organism: Bryobacterales bacterium (assembly GCA_047516085.1). Taxonomy (GTDB): domain Bacteria; phylum Acidobacteriota; class Terriglobia; order Bryobacterales; family UBA6623; genus JAKZVK01. The sequence continues at coordinate 5,456 of JAKZVK010000974.1, read as the reverse complement.
AGGTGAGGGGGTGAGGCGGAGTCTCGCGGCAAGCGAAAGACACTCCGGTCGGCGGCCAGAATGCGGCCTGTATGGAAAAGACTTGCTCCTCCAGATCTGGGCGGAGACATCGCCCCAGGAGGGCGAATGACCGCCGGTCCATCGCCGATCAGCACGGTCCTTGACGAGTTGGTCCAGGCGCTCGACAGAGCCTCGGCCTACAACGCGCAGGATCAGGTGGCTCCCGACGCAGTGCTGTGGACGGACAAGGAGCGGCAGTGGGAGGCCGTGATCCAGTGGCTCGGGGAAGCCCGTCCCGGGCTCCTGGCGCTCGGCCCCTACGCGCCAGAGGTGCGCTCCGGCCCCGCGATCTGGCTCCGTTGCATGCTTGAGCGAGCCCTGCCCGAGGCGGACTGGCCGGAGGAGACGGTTCCCGTCCTCTACCTTCCCGGCGTGAGTCGGCGCGATCTTCGGGCGGTGGCGGAATGCCCAAGAGAGCTCCAGCCGCTGGCGGAGGTCCAGTACCGGGGCGTCTGGTTCACGCAGGAGAACACGCGGGACTGGAGCCTCTTCGAGTTCCTGACCTCGAAGCGCGGAGGGCTCGGTCTCGAGGTGGCTGGCGATGAGGCGACGAGGGCGGCCCTGCAGCATGCTCTGACTAAGCTGCTGGAAACGTCGGTCGCAGAGGTGCGCGGGCGGCGCCTGCAGGCCGCCGATTTCCAGGCTCTCCTCCAGCCGGATCTGGTGAAGCAGCTCCTCCGGTGGCTCGATGAGCCCCACTCGACGCGCAGTGTATGGTCGGCCGAGGAATGGCATTCTCTCCGGGGAGCGTGCCGGGAGCGGTACGGCTTCGATCCAGAGAACGACGGCGACCTTGTCGGAGCGGAGAAGCTGGGCACACAGGAGGGACGCTGGGGCACCGTGTGGGCGCGCTTCGCCGAGGCGCCCGCAGCCTACCCGAACCTTCCAGATCTCCTCCGCCGCGCCAAGCCTGCCCATGAAGAAAAGCCCCTCTTCTTCCACGCCGAATGCTGGCCGCAGTGCAACGAAGACGCCGAAGCCGCGCTGAGGGAACAGATCACTGCGCTTTCGTCGCTTGGCCCTGAAGCGGCGCGTGCCAAAATTCTCGATCTTGAGAGGACGCACGCCCGCAGGAGGACCTGGGTATGGGCGGGGCTTGGGCGCGCACGACTAGCGCAGGCCCTGGAGCACCTGGCGTTTCTGGCCCGGACCACGAGCAAGAAGATTCGGGGTGCGGACGCGGCGGCGTTGGTAACAAGCTACGTAGACGAAGGCTGGCAGTCAGACAAAGCGGCCCTCGATGCGTTGGCCGTCGTCTCATCGGCCGCGGACGTCGCGGCGGTGCACGCCGCGAGCCAGGCCATCTACAAGCCTTGGCTCGAGGAGGCGGCGGAACGCTTCCAGTATCTGGTGCGGGAGAAATCGCAGGAGGGCTGCGGGGCTTGGCCGAACGAGCTCGCCAAGGTAGCAGTTGGAACCTGCATCCTTTTCGCAGACGGACTTCGCCTGGATCTCGGCAAGCGTTTGCGCACCTCCCTGGAAAAAGATGGATACCTCGTCGAGGAGAGCTGGCGCTTCGTTCCCATTCCCCCGGTTACGCCAACCGCGAAGCCAGTGGCGTCCCCAGTTGCAGACCTCGTCACTGGCGACGGAGCCGGGGGTGAGCAGTTCCAACCCACCGTCCGCGCGAGTGGCAAGCCGCTCACGATAGAACGGTTCCGCAAGCTACTCGGCCACCGCGGTTTTCAGGATCTTCGCCGGGAGGACAGGGGTGACCCTTCCGGGCGCGCTTGGACGGAGTACGGCGAGATCGACCAGCGCGGTCACAAGGAAGGATGGAAGCTGGCGCGCCGGATCGCCGAGGAGATCGACGGCCTCGCAGACCGGATCCGGAATCTCCTTGATGAGGGCTGGCACCAGATTCAGGTCGTCACCGACCATGGCTGGCTCCTGCTTCCCGGCGGTCTTCCGAAGGTGGACATGCCACACTACCTTGTAGAGAGCCGCTGGACGCGCTGCGCAACCCTCAAGCCTGGCGCTCAAACCGACCTCCTTACGGCGCCCTGGCACTGGAACCCCGACGTGGTGGTGGTATTGGCCCCGGGCATCGGAACCTTCAGGGCTGGCATTGAATACTCACACGGGAGCCTGACTCTCCAGGAATGCGTCGTGCCCCGCTTGGTCGTCCGCTCGGCCCAACCGGCCGGACCTGCGCCTACGGTGGACGTCGTCCGTTGGACGGGTTTGCGCTGCAGGGTCCACGTGCAGGGCGCCGGTGCTGGCTGGAGCGTCGACCTGCGCACGAAACCGGCCGACGCTAGTACCTCGATTGCGAAGGACGGGCAGCCGAAGCCGATCGACTCGGCTGGCAAAGTCGCCTTGGTCGTGGACGATCCGGATCAGGAGAGCTTAGCGGCGGCCGTCGTGCTGCTCGATCCGGAGGGACGGGTCGCGTCTAAGCGGAACACGTCGGTGGGTGGTGACGAATGAGCCTTGCATTGGATCGCCTCGACGAGATCGCAGCGCAGGCCTTTGAGGGCTTCGTGGTCCGAAAGGATTTGGTCCGCCGTTTCAAGGCTCAGTACCCGGTTCCAACCTACGTTGTCGAATTCCTGCTCGGCCGCTACTGCTCGAGCACGGAAGAACAGGAGATCCAGGAGGGCCTCCAGATCGTCGAGCGACAACTCTCGAACCGCTCCGTGCGGGCGGGCGAGGAGGAGCTCTTTAAGGCCCGCGCCCGCGAGAATGGATCGGTCAAGATTATCGACCTCATCCAGGCGCGGCTAGACGCGAAGACCGACTCCTACCTGGTGAACCTACCGAGCCTGAAGCTCAACGACGTGCGCATTGAGCCGCGCGTGGTCAAGGACAACGAGCGGATGCTGACCGGCGGCTTCTACGCTGAGGTCGAGCTAGAGTACGACGCTGCCATCGCTCAGGAAAAGAGCGGGCGGCCCTTCGGTGTCGCGGGCCTCCGGGAGATTCAGCTCAGCAAGCGCGAGGTGTTGGAGCCCTTCTACCGAGGTCGCGAGTTCTTCACGGCGGAGGAGTGGAAAAGGTTCCTGATCCGCAGTGTGGGCCTCGAACCGAATGCTCTTCCTCTACGAGGTCAGGACATGGCCCTCATGCGTATGGTCTCGTTCGTCGAGCGCAACTACAACATGGTTGAGCTCGGACCACGTGGAACCGGCAAGAGCCATCTCTTTCAGCAGGTCTCTCCCTATGCCCACCTAGTCTCCGGCGGTAAGGCAACGGTGGCGCGAATGTTTGTGAACAACGCCACAGGTCAGCGTGGTCTCCTCTGCCAGCACGACGTCGTTTGCTTCGACGAAGTATCAGGCGTCTCCTTCGACCAAAAAGACGGTGTCAACATCATGAAGGGGTATATGGAGTCCGGAGAGTTCAGCCGTGGCAAGGAGAACATCCGGGCGGACGGGAGCATCGTCATGGTGGGCAACTTCGAGGTCGATTTGGAGCACCAGCAGCGAGTCGGGCACCTATTCGGGCCACTACCTCCAGAAATGCGCAACGACACCGCCTTCATGGACCGCATCCATTGCTACCTTGCCGGCTGGGACATACCAAAGCTCTCCCCGCGTGAGCACTTTACCGATCACTTCGGTCTCGTGAGTGACTTTCTCTCGGAGTGCTGCCATCGGCTCCGGAGCCAGGGCCGCGTCAATGTCTTTCAGAATTGTGTATTCTGGGGTGGCGCGCTCAGCGGACGCGATATTACGGCCGTCCAGAAGACGGTCGCGGGGCTTCTGAAACTCTTGCACCCAAACCCCGACACACCTGTTCCAGAGGAAGACATCGAATGGGCCGTGCGTCTAGCGCTTGAGAGCCGGCGGCGCGTCAAGGAGCAGCGGAAGCGCATCGGCTCGGCGGAGTTCCGCAACACGCACTTCAGCTACCATCTAGAGAGCGACGGCGTGGAGAAGTTCGTCGCTACGCCAGAGATCCAGAGCGAGGACAAGATCGGAACAGATCCGCTGCCGCCTGGCCAGATCTGGACGATCAGCCCAGGCACTACGGACGAGCACCCGGGCCTTTTCCGGATCGACGTTACCGCAGGCCCCGGGTCCGGTGTTCGGATCCTCAATGCCCCAGCGCCTCCGCCCTTCCGGGAGAGCGTCAAATACGCCGAGCAGAACCTATACGCTCGTGCCAAGGAGCTGGTTGGGGACCGAGATCCGCGAGCTCACGAGTTCTCTGTACAGTTGCGGGCTTTCGATGCCGCGAAGAGTGGAAGCTCCACCGGTATCAGCGCCCTCCTCGCACTTTGCAGCGCCTTCCTGCAGAAGAGCCTCCGCGGAGGCCTCATCGTGATCGGCCAGCTTAACCTGGGTGGCTCCGTCGATCCGATCTACAACGTTGCAAACGTTGCCGAACTAGCGATCGAAAAGGGCGCTACGATCCTTCTGGCCCCAATCTCAGCCCGGAAGCAGCTCATGGATCTCTCCGACGGGATGGCCGCCAGGCTGAACATCCAGTTCTACGTGGATGCACGGGACGGCTTGTTGAAAGGGTTACTTGAGTGAACCGCAGGGCGCGGGCCGCGGAGGGGAACGGCGCACCGGCGAGCCGATGATGGGCATCGAGGCAATCCTGGTGGATGCCCTCGCCCGGGGATAACTGGGCGGTTTGCGCTAGGGCCTGGGCGAGCGGCCAGGTCCATCACCCCCGAACGCGGGTGCCTGTGCCGCGGCCGCGGGGCGTTGCGGTGGTAACCGGTGAGGCTCACGGGGGAGGGCGGGGCGCCCGCATCGCGAGTCAACGGCTGATTGAGGACGCCGTAGGACGATGTCACATGCCGGGAGTAGACTACGACGAAAGCGCCCAGCGGTATGACGAGCCCTCACGCGATCACGAGGCAGATTCCGGTCTCGCTGCCTTCCTGGCCGAGCCGGCCTCCGTCGCGGCATCAAAACCGCGCGTTCTCGACATCGGCTGCGGGACGGGAAAGCAGATACGCGCCAATCGCGTCGCGAAACACGCGGCGCCGGGCGGGCCGTCGAGGGCTTCTCGCGGGCTGGGGTCCGCGTTTGGGGGCGGACGGCGCGTCTGCCACGGCGCTCCAGCCACCTCCGCACCTGTTGACCACGCTTCCCGCGCCAGCTGGGGGCGGACGGCGCGTCCGCCCGTGCCAGTCTGCCCGACCCCGGGTCCAGCTCGGGCTCGGGCATCAGGACCGCCTGGGTCCGCCTTGGACCGGGCGCTCCGTCCACGGGGCGGTTCAGGCATCGTCCAGGTACAGCGAGACCTGGATGTTCAGCCAGCTGCCTCGCTGCGCGATCGATTCTGCCCGCGCAGATAGGCGCTTGCCGGCGTCCATCAGCCGGGCGGGCATCTCGTTGCGCCGGCGGGGCACGTAGCCCAGCTTGTGTCCCTCCGGTCCAAGGACCTCGATGGCGAGCGCATCGTAGCGGTTCTCGGGCTGCCGCCGAAGCGCAAGA
>JAKZVK010000973.1:0-10803 GCA_047516085.1 Bryobacterales bacterium | reverse complement strand
CGCCCGCGCGCCCGCGGATTCACATCCGCGGCTCCGTTGTGGCAGGTGGATACGATCATGGCGAAAGATGTGCCGCCAAGGGCACTTGTGGCTATCCTAGAGGGGGCGGGGCTCGAACCATGAAGTGGGCGATCGTGACCGAGAAGAGCGAGAACGGGTACGGGGGATACTCCCCGGACTTTCCCGGGGTCGGTGTCGTCGGAGATACTCCGGATGAGGTCCGCTTGTTGCTAGGAGAAGCGATGGAGCTCTACCTGGAGGAAGTCGGCAAGCAGCCTGAACGCAAACCCTCGGCCGAAGCTCAGGTGGAGTACTTGGAGATAGGCGAGCCCGTCACGTAGGCCAACAGGGGGGCCGTAGCAAGAGCGCCGCCCATCGTGAGATGCAGGCTAGAGGCTTTCGCGTGGCGCGAGGGTTCGTGCCGGACCGCTCCCTGACGGTCACGGCTCGGTTGCTTCTCACTTCGCCTCGCCACTTGGGTAACTATGATGACTGTACGCGACCAATACAAGTTTGACGAACTGACCTGGCCTGAGATCAACGAGGCCATCGAGATGGGCAAGATTCCCATCATCCCCACGGGCTCGGTCGAGCAGCATGGCCATCACTTGCCGCTCAAGGTCGATCACCTTTGCGCCAACGCCGTAGCTACCGAGGCGGCGCGCCTGCGTCCCGAAATCAGCCTGGTGCTGCCGCCGGTTAGCTACGGCTACGTGCACCATGTGATGGATTTCCCCGGCACGCTCAACATCCACTTCGAGCACTTCATCCAGTACGTGCTCGACATCTGCAAGAGCCTCGCCTATCACGGCTTCAAGAAGATGGTCATCGTCAATGGCCACGGCTCGAACGGCCCGCTGGTCGACTTGGTCGGACGACGGCTGATCGTCGAGACCGACGCCCATTGCTGCTTCTGCAACTGGTGGCAGATGTTGAAGGTGAAACCCGACTTCGACTCACAGTGGCGGGAGAGCATTTTCCCGGGCGGCTGCTCCCACGCGGGCGAACTCGAGACCTCGATGCTGCTTCATCTCGCGCCGGAGAGCGTCCGTAAAGACAAGATCAAGAGCGAGATCGCCAAGACCAACAAGACCGGCTCGAAGTTCACTTGGACGGATCTGTTCGCCAAGGGCCCCATGAGCATGGTCGAGTGGACCAGCCAGTACAGCGACAGCGGCGTGATGGGGGAAGCCGAGAAAGCGACCGCCGAGAAGGGCAAGATCGTTTTCGAGGAGGCCAGCCGCAATCTGGCCGACTTCATCGCCGAGTATCACGCCCGCAAGATCGAGCCGCGCACGCACCACCAGGCGCGGCCGCCGACCTTCCCGCTCTCGTTCCCGACCGACTAGATTGGTGGCCCAAGCCGGCCGTGTTAGCGGATCGAGCGGAGCCATTCGATGCGCTCGGCTTGCGAGCCGAAGTGTGTGGTCACGACCCACTTGGGCTCGTCGGATTCGTTGCCAAGCGCCCGCGGTGGGATCTGCTTGGCGTACAACTCCCCGAGAATGCCGCAGTCGCTGAGCTCCTCGATCTCCGTTCGCGGGCGTGCCGACTCGTCGAGGAAGACCTCGACATCGGGATACTGCGCGATCTCGCCGACTCGCTCGCCTACCGGCGTCTCCTCGAGCGCCTCGATGTCGGGTCCGTAAAACGCCATCTTGAAGACAACACGGTGACCCCGATCGCAACGTTCGACTGAAAAACCACAAAGCGTTTGGATCAGCACGTCGTCGAGGTCGAGGACGGCGTCTTTGAGGCTGCGGTACATGCCGGGTTCGATTCGATTATTTCATAGGATGATCCCCGCCGAGGCGTTCGAAGCTGCTCAGCGAGACTCAGAGCCGCGGGCGTGAGCCTGCGTTGAGCAGCATCAAGCTGCGACGGAGGGCTGGAGCGGAATCCTCGGTGCTTCGAAGGGGATCAGCGCAAGCTGACGCTTGCGGCTCTGAGTTGATGCATGGCGCCCCGCCGTTACGGCCGAAGACCCCGGTCACGCGCTTCAGCGCAGCGCCAGCAGAATCGAATCCGAGGCGATGCTGATGAACGGCTCGGGGTAAAGCCCGATTAGCAGTGTGAGAACACCGCAGCCAACGATCGCCACCTTGGTCCCGAAGCCCGGCTCCACCATGGCGGGCTCGATGTCGTCGGTAAGAAACATGGCACGGACAATGCGGAAGTAGTAGTACGCCGCGACGGCCACGTAGAGCGCCGCCACGATCGCCAGCAAATACTGGCCTGCTTCGAGCAGTGCAAGAAAGATGAAGTACTTGCCGTAGAAACCCGCGGCGGGAGGAATGCCCGCCAGCGACAGTATCAGGATCAGCATTAGCATCGCGTATCCGGGATGCCGCTTCATCAGGCCGTTCAAATCGTCGATGTCTTCGGCGGCGTGGCCCTCGCGCCGCAGAGCCGCGACCAGAGCGAACACGCCGAAGTTCATGAACATATAGACGAGCAGGTAGACCATCACGCCCTTGAGGCCGGTTTCATTGCCCGCCGCGAGCCCGAGCAGCATGTAGCCGGCGTGCGAAATCGAGCTGTAGGCCAGCAGGCGCTTGAGGTTGTTCTGCGTGATGGCGGCGATGTTTCCAATGGTCATCGTTGCCAGGGCGACGAAGCCGCACAGAGGGATCCAAAGCTCGCTCACCGACCCAAGTGGGACCAGGAAAATGCGCATCAACAAGGCAAACGAGGCGGCCTTCGACGCTACCGAAACGTAAGCGGTGATTGGCGTCGGCGCGCCTTCATAGACGTCGGGCGCCCACATGTGGAACGGCACGACGGAGATCTTGAAGAACAGGCCCACCGACGTCGTGATCATCGCCAGCAGCAGTACAGGGTCGGTGGGCTCGCGCGCGGAGACGGCCTCGGCAATCTGACGCAGGCCGGTCGAGCCGCTCAGGCCGTAGAACAGCGAAAAGCCATACGCCAGGAAGCCGCTCGAGAACGCGCCCAGCAGTAGATACTTCATGGCCGCTTCGTTCGCCCGCAACTCGCGCCGCAAGAAGCCGACCATGACGTAGAAGCTGAGCGCCATGAGCTCGAGGCCGATGAAGAGCGTGACCAGATCGTAGCCCGAGGCCATGATCGACATGCCGGCCTGCGCGAACAGAATCAGTGCGTAGTACTCGGCTCGGTTCGCGCCTTCCTGCTCCATGTAGCGCGCCGAGATGATGATGGCCAACACCGCCGAGCCGACGAAGATGGCGTTGAAGAAGACCGAAAAGCCGTCAATGACCAGGGAGTCGTTCAGAGCAAAGCGCCGACTGTTGATCGAGACGTCGCTGAAGTGCTGCCACACCGAGACCGCGACAAAGGCCTCGGCGATCAGCGCGGTCAACGCGTTCCAACGGCCCTGCCGCAGCAGAAAGCCGGTCAGAAGGATGCCGCAGCCGAACAGGCACAGCAGTACAGCGGGCTTCAAGGCGAAAAAGTCGGCCGCCGTAAAGAAGCTGCTCGGATCAAAAGCGTTCATTCCCGCACCATCCCGGCCAACTCGCGTTTCTCATGCAGCGGGTTGGGGATGCCGTTGCGGCTGTAGTAGTCCGGGTCGACGCGCTCGACGAGCTTCGCCACGGGCTTTTCCAAGATCTCGAAGTAGGGCTTGGGGTAGAGGCCGATCCAGAAGCACCACAGCACCAGCGGGACCATCACAAGGATCTCGCGCAGGTTCACGTCGACAAGCTTCTCGTTCTTTTCGTTGTTGATCGGCCCCAGCATGGTCCGCTGGAACAGCCACAACAGGTAAGCCGCGCCTAGCACGATGCCCAGCACGGCAAAGGCCGCCCAGGTCGGGTTGCGCTCGAAAGCGCCTCGCAGTATCGTGAACTCACCGATGAAGCCGTTCAACCCCGGCATGCCCGCCGAGGCGAACATCGATATCAAGAAGATCACCGTGTAGACCGGCATGCGATTCGAGAGGCCGCCGTAGTCGGCAATCTCCAGGGTGTGCCTTTGCTCGTAAACGACCCCGACGATCAAGAAGAGAAGGGGTGTCGAAATACCGTGGTTGATGCCCTGTAGCATGGCCCCGGCAATGCCGTTGGGGTTCAAGGCGATCAGACCCAAGGTGCAGAATCCCAAGTGGCTCACTGACGAGTACGCCACGAGCTTTTTCCAGTTCTTCTGCATCAGCGAGACCAACGCGCCGTAGATGATCGCAATGATCGACAAAGCAGCCACGACTTGAACCGTCGTCGGGTCCGCCACTGCGTCGGGCAGCAACGGGAAGGAGAACCGGAACATCCCGTAGAGCCCCATCTTCAGGAGGATGCCGGCCAAAATCACTGAGCCCGCCGTCGGCGCTTCGGTATGCGCGTCGGGCAGCCAGGTGTGGAAGGGGAACATCGGCACCTTGATGGCGAACGCAACGAAGAAGCCCCAAAAGAGCCAGATCTGCATGTCGAGCGGCACTTGGGTCTTCATCAAGTCTTCGAGCGCAAAGGTGTAGACCCCGAACTGCTCGCCGTGCTTGAAGTAGAGCGCCAGCATCGCCAGCAGCATCAGCACCGAGCCGGCCAGCGTGTAGAGGAAGAACTTGATGGCGGCGTAGAGTCGGCGGGTGTGTCCCCAAATGCCGATGATGAAGTACATCGGCACCAGCATGATTTCCCAGAAAAAGTAGAACAGGAACAGGTCAAGCGCCATGAAGACGCCGAGCATGCCGGCCTGTAGAAACAGGAAGAAGGCGTAATACTCTTTCACGCGGTCCTGGATCGACGCCCACGACGAGAGGATCGAAAGGAACCCGACCACCGTCGTCAGCATGATCAGCAGCAGGGCGACGCCGTCGATCCCCAGGTGATAGTCGACGCCCAACGAGGGGATCCACGACAGCCGTTCGACGAACTGGAAGTCGGCGACCGACTTGTCGAACCAGAACACCAGAGGAAGCGAGACCAGGAAGCCGATGAAGGCCGCCACATTGGCCACGATCCGGATCAGGTTCTTGTTCTCCTTGGGGAGCAGAAACAGGATGAACATACCCACCAGCGGAGTGAGCCAGACAATACTGAGAATGTGCTCTTTCATGACGTTTGTTACATCCCTAGCGGGGAGATTCGGAGAGTGTGTCCATGTGCCTCATTGTTCGACCACTAGAACAGGTAATAACTCACCATCAATAGCGCGCCCAGAACGATGAACAAGGCGTAGTTTTGCACCAAGCCCGTCTGCAACATCCGTAACGGGTAGGAAGCGAACTTCACCATGAACGCGGTCAGCTGCACCGTGCCGTCGACGATCCAGGTGTCCCACCAAATGCTCATGCTGGAGGTGAAACGCGTCAGCCACGCCGCGCCGTTGACCCCGCCGTCGATCACGGTTTTGTCGAAACCGGCCAAGGCTGTGCCTCCGCCTTTGGCAAAGCCGTCCACGAACACGGCGCCGTAAATCTCGTCCACGAAATACTTGTTGTAGAGCAAACGATGCAGCCCGCTGCCGAGCGCCCGCTCCATGGCGTCGCCTTCGCGCTTGCGGTCGAACATACGCCGCGCGAACAAGATGCCACCGATCGCCAAGCCGACCGAGGCGAACATCAGAATCCATTCCATCGTCGTGTCGTGATGCTCGGCAGCCGCTGTCTCGTGCCCTGCCGTGCTCGCTAGAGCCGGCGAGAGAAAGTGCTCCATGCTGGGCAGTGCATCATGCAGCGGACCGAAGACGACCGGGGTCCCGACCCACCCGCCGACGACGCTCAACACCGCCAGCACGATCAGCGGAACGGTCATCGTCCTTGGCGACTCGTGGACATGCCTGGCCACCTCTGGATCGACGCGCGAGTCCCCATAGAACGTCAGGTAGATCAACCGGAACATGTAGAACGCCGTGAGGCCGGCGGTAATGAACCCCACCACCCACAGCACACGGAACGAGCCGTCGTCCGCCGACCAAGCCTGCCACAGAATTTCGTCCTTCGAGAAGAAGCCCGCCAAGCCGGGGATGCCCACGATCGCCAGCGCGGCGACGAACATCGTCTTGAACGTCGTCGGTATTTTGTGGCGTAGCGCGCCCATCTTGCGCATGTCCTGCTCGCCACCGACCGCGTGAATCACCGAGCCCGAGCCGAGGAACAGAAGCGCTTTGAAGAACGCGTGGGTATAGAGGTGGAAGATGGCGACCCAAAACGCCCCGACGCCGCAGGCCAGGAACATGTAGCCGAGTTGGCTGACCGTCGAGTACGCGAGCACGCGCTTGATGTCGTGCTGCACCAGCGCGATCGTTGCCGCGAAGATCGCCGTCAGACCGCCGACGACCGCCACGATCGCCATCGTCTGCGGCGCCAGCACGTAGATCGCGCTCGACCGCGCCACCATGTAGACGCCCGCCGTCACCATCGTCGCCGCGTGGATCAGCGCCGACACCGGCGTCGGGCCCTCCATGGCGTCGGGCAGCCAAACATAGAGCGGAAGCTGCGCCGATTTACCGGCGGCGCCAACGAAAAATAGCAGCGTGATCATGCTTAGCACGCCGAAGGTCGCGGTCTCCGCCGCCAGGCCACTCGCCTTGAGCGCCGGTCCGATCTCAGTGAAGGTCAGCGTGCCCAGCGCGGTGAAGGTCAGCAGCATGCCCAGCACAAACGCCGCGTCACCGATACGGTTCACCAGGAACGCCTTGTTCGCCGCGTCCGAAGCCGACTTGCGATGGAAGTAGAACCCGATCAGTAAATAGCTGCACAGGCCCACGCCCTCCCAACCGACGAACAACAACACATAGTTGTTCGCTAGCACCAAGGTCAGCATGAAGAAGAGGAACAGGTTGAGGTATCCGAAGAAGCGGTAATACCCTCCGTCGTGCGCCATGTAGCCGATCGAGTAGACGTGAATCAGAAAGCCCACGCCGCTGACGACCAGAATCATCACGCTGCTTAGCGGGTCGAGCAGGAAACCCCAGTCCGCGGTGAAGTTGGCCAGTGCCCCCGACGATGTCGCCGACTTCAGGCCCGCCAGCCACGTGAACTTGATCACCTCATGGGAATGGCCCTCGACGCCCTGTAACTGAAACACGGCCCCCAGGGAAAAAATGAACGAGAGCAGCACCATGCCCGGGCAGAGAAAACTGATCAGCTTCTTGCCCGGCGGCTCGTGGTGTTCGCCGTGGCCGTGATCGTCGTGGCCGCCAGTGGTCTGCGGATCGAGCCGCCGCCCGAACAGCAGCATCAATAGCGCCCCGACGAGCGGGAACATCGGGATCAGCCAGATGCTATCGAGGAAAAACATGTTGGAAGCTCGTTCGTCTCCAGTGCGGGCCGGTTACCAGCGGAGGATATCGACTTCGTCGGCGTGCACCGTCTCCTTGTTCTTGAACAGCGCGATCAGGATCCCCAGCCCCACCGCCGCCTCGGCCGCCGCATCGGTGATCATAAAGATGGTGAAGACCTGCCCGTTCACGTTCTGTAGGTAGTTCGAGAAAGCCACTAGGTTGATGTTGACCGCGTTGAGGATCAACTCGATCGACATCAGAATCACGATGATGTTGCGTCGCGTCAGCACTCCCACGGTCCCGATGATCAGGAGGGCCAGGCTAAGAACCAGATAATGAGGCGTCGATACGGGAAACATGATGTGGTTACGTCTTGTCCTACGCTGTCGGCGACTCGTTGTCGGTCTGCGCCTTCGCCATCACCACCGCGCCGATGATCGCTACCAGCAGCAGGATCGACGCCAACTCGAAGGGCAATAGATACTCGGAGAACAACACCTGCGCGACTTCCTCTGAGTTCGTCGTCAACGAACCGATCTCCGCGGGCGGGGGACGATCGGCGAACTTGAACTCCGCGAATCCCTTCGACAGGAAGTACATCAACTCCGCCGTCAGCAACCCGGTACAGAGGAGGGCGGCCCACAACTGCGAAGAGAAGCGGCGCTGTTTCGCCTCTTCGTTGACCGGCACCAGCATGATCACGAACAGATACAGCACCACAATGCCGCCGATGTAGACAATCACCTGCACGCCGGCGATGAACTCTGCGCCTTGCAGCAGGTAGAGCCCGGCCACGCCCACCAAGGCATTCACGAGCCACACCGCCGAGTGGACGACGTTGCGGCGCGTGATCGTCATCAACGCGCTGAACAGAATCTGCACCGCAAACAGGTAGAACAGAATGCTGTCTAGGTGATCTAGCGACATTGCCGGGCGGGTCCGCAGGTTCGCAAAAGTCGTTCTCGAACGAAGTTAATCAGGATACACCAAAAGGCCAAGGCCCAGCAGGCGGCTGCCGACACCTCGCAGGGCGTCGGGCGGAACTTGCTGTCAGGTCCGGCAAGGATTGCAGGTAGCGTCTCAGTTCGCTCCCGCGGGACCGATGGCGGGGACCCCGCCGGTGGCTTCGCACAGACCAAAGCTGTGAGCTGGGCGGTCGAGGTGGGCACAGCATGATGTGCCCCTACTTTTCTCGCCAACCTGATACACCACCGACCGGGCAGGTGCGACCAAACAAAGTCACGTCTGTGTGTACACTGTTAGGGTCGACTGCCTGATCTGCCTACACGTAGCTTCAATAATGGGTCAGGAACTTCGGGTTGAAGGCCTGATTCCGTTGATCAAGACGAGGTCTCTGAAGGAAACCGCCCAGTGAGCGATCTCTTGTCCACGAAAGCGCAGAGACCAGCCGGCGATGAGCCTCTCCGCCAATTGCTCATCGGCGTGGACGCGATGGAGTGGACGTTGGTCCAGCGTTGGGCGGCGGAGGGAAAACTGCCCACCTTCCGACGGCTCCTGGAGGAAGGTGCTCGGGCTGAACTATCGACGACCGGCCAGTACCTTCCAGACTCGGTGTGGACAACGCTTTGCTACGGTGTCAATCCGGGCAAGATCGAGAAGTACTTCTATGTGCAGTATGACCCAGCCACAGGGTCACTTCGTTACGCGGCGGACCTCGAGATGCGGGGCCAACCCTTCTGGCACTACCTCAGCGAGGCGGGAAGGCGAGTCGGGGTTGTCGACATTCCACACCTGCCGTTCAAGGAAGTGCCTCACGGTTTCCACCTGATGAACTGGGGGGCCCACGACAACAAGGGTGGTGCCATCACGAGCCCGCCCTCCTTGCTGGCCGAGGTTCGGGAGCGCTTCGGCAGCCATCCGGTCGGAGATTGCGAAAGATACAACAAGGATGTCAAATCCCTTCGCAAGCTCCGTGGGGACATCTTGCGTGGGGTCGCCACGCACGGAGAGCTTTTCCGGTGGCTCATGACGACGAAGCCCTGGGACGTGTTCCTGTGTGAGTTCCCAGCGGCCCATTGCGCGGGACACCATTTTTGGAGCTATATGGATACCTCGCATCCGCTCCACGAGGAATCCGACCCCGAGGGACTCGCGGACACAGTCGAGCAGACCTACCGCGCCATTGACCGCGAAATCGGAGAGATGTTGGAAGTCGCTGGAAGGCAGACCCGTGCATTCGTCTTTGCCCCTCATGGGATGGGACCGCTTTCCCACGCTTCCTGGAACCTGAATGAGATCCTGGATCTGCTTGGATTCGGTGAGGGCTCCGAACGCCGCGCGCCAGACCATCCGTCCCGCCGCGGAAAGCTTAATCCTTGGCGTATCGTGAAAATGGTCGTGCCATCGAGGCTACAATACGCGATCAAAGATCGCCTTCCCAAGAGGCTACAGGACGAACTCGTGTTCCGCTGGTACGCCGCGGGCCGCAAGTACAGTGGCAGAAAAGCCTTCGCCGTTCCGAACAATGAAGTAACCGGCGCCGTCCGCATCAGCGTGCGAGGGCGAGACCGCGGTGGGCTGGTCGAGCCGGGACGCGAATACCGAACGATCTGTAACGACATCAAGGACGCCCTCTTCGAACTATCCGATCCCGTTACGGGACGTCCTGTGGTGAAAAAGGTCACTTTTCTACACGACCTTTGTCACGGACCCTTCGTCGAGAGCTTGCCGGACCTTTCGATCCTTTGGGACTCGACCTTCCCATGGGATTCGTTGGAATCGCCTCGGTTCGGAACCCTTCGCATCCGGCGGCAGGATTCCCGCAGCGGTTCCCACACACCGCAGAGTTTTTTACTGGCCACCGGGCCTGGGGTCCCGGCCGGTGTTGAACTCGAGGGCTGCTCTACCTATGACATCGCCCCCACCGTACTCGAAAGTGCCGGCGTACCGCCTCCTCGGCATTTGGACGGGCAAGCCATCAAGATGCAAGGGGTCGAGTCCACCGCCTGAGATCACTCGGCCAGCCCACGGCTAGCCCCACTGCCGGGTTCCAGAAGCCAAACTGGACCGCGAGGCTGGATTGTCACCGACCGCCCGGCGGTTGTCTGGCCCGAGCCCTCTCTCTCGCGAGCGCGAGGTTTTTCTGAATGCGCCTATCGTTAGGCTTGAGTGCATCCGCCCGTTCAAAGTGTCCCAGTGCCTCGATGACCTGCCCCTGATTGAACAGATGGCTTCCCATGTCATTGCGGATGATCGCTTCTTCCTCGTTCCATTTCGGTCCCGCCGGCATCACGGCGCGAGCCGTCGGGCTGACGGCAACGAAGGTCTTCATCACGTTGAGGTCGGGCGGGTCCCAAGTGAAAGACTGGGTGAACGACAGGTGCATATGTAGAAGGGCTGAGAGGACCACTATGCCCCAGGCCGCCAACCGCCAACGACGCCACGGGAATCGTTTTTCGAGCTGGAGAGCCAGACCGACGACCGCGAGAATCATCCACAGTGGAACAAAGTCATGGGCATAGCGGCGGCCCGCGGATGCGAAACAGAGCATCACCCCAAAAGCCAGGCTGGAGGAGATCGCCGCGGCGCCAACAAATAGCCTAAGGTCGCGCGGCCGGTCTTCACGCCACAGCGGCCAACACA
>JAKZVK010000972.1:0-3793 GCA_047516085.1 Bryobacterales bacterium | reverse complement strand
GCGCTTGCCTGTTCAGTCTACTGCGTGAGACCGCCCCGAGCCCAACTGCGTCGGGTGGCTCCGGTCGGCGGCCAGCGCTCGGCCTTCGAGGACGGCGCGGCCGGCCCGGACCAGGCGGGCGACAGGCGCGACGCGCTGTCGCAAGGCGGACGCACCGTCCCCCCCCCCCCGGCGCGGGAAGCGTTACGCCGCCTTGGTTCGGGGGCAAACTCGACCCGACGGCAGCCCCGTGTCGTTCCGGACCACGACTATCGTGAAGGCGGTCCCGGCCGGCGAGCGGGATGACCCCGCCCACCTGAGATGCCGGTCTATTTTCATGTGCAGAGCCTTATTATGCTATTCGGACGGTCCGATTATTGCCTGCGGCTGTGTGTCCTTGACTTGAGGGTATCGGTACTGCCGGTGTGCTGATGATCTGTGACTTCCAGTGACGCATCCGTGCCCAGAAGCTTGACGTTCAACTTCACATCCCTCCCGAGATGGATTGCGTAAATTGGGATCATAGCCAAGGCCACCACTAAGGGGATTATAATCTCCATGGCGGCCTACTTTCTGCGAAGAGGGTTGACCGACGCCAGCTGACTGATCGTCGTCGCCACCTGTTTCGTTACGGCGACCTTGCTTTTTAGCGCTGCCGCGGTTTTGCTGGCGTTTTTCGCAAGCGTCTCAAGAAGTTCCGGTAGCTTTTCCAAGGCTTTCAGGCGGTATGAGCGCGGGGCGTCGTTGAACCGCCATTCTTCTAATTTGTAATCGTCGGGGAAGCCTTCACGGGTACGGATCGCGATTCCCCAGATGCCAGAGACTTTGGCGTACCCCAGCGAGCGATCCCATAAATAGTCGTTTTCGTCGCTGTGTCCCTCGAACCGCACCCATGCCGCAACACCGAGATTCAGGGTCTGTAGATCCCCATCGATGGCGTGGATCGGTTTGGCGAGCTCGTCCGAGGCAGCGTTGAGTTCTGGGGCGGATGCGGCAAGTTTCTCGAAAGCTGCCGACACGCGTTCGCGTAGCTGTTGATCTTGCGGGGGGGATTGTGACGATGAACTGTGGACGGATTGCGATACAGACATGCGCCCTCCTCAACCGGACAGGTCGTTAATGGCCAACCGCCAATCATGGCGGCAGGTTGAAAAAATCGGCTTCCACCGACGCCAGCCAAGCCAGCCTCAACCGTTTTTCTAGTATAGCACGCTCCCCACGGCGGGTGCGCGCCGTAGAACCACAGACGTGTTCGTCACCTCTGTCCACGACCCCGGCGGCGTCTTCACCCGGTACTGGTAGTCGTAAGTCCGTGGAGCCGCAGCAGCGGTGAAGTCGTGGTCGAATAGGCGGTCTTCCGTCAACTTCGGCGCGCGTGTCCTGGAGGGGCTACGGCTAGCTCCAGAAAAGCGGCAGAAGGGATTGGCCAAGCGCATCTGCTCCGGGGTGCGACAATCCGGCGTGAGGAGAACGGCACTGGCGGCGGTCGCGACCACGCGGTGCAGGCTGTAGAGGAAACTCCATTCCCCGGGGCGCTTCGTCGGCGGACGAGGTGGCCGGCGAGTAGATCACGATCGGCGCGCCTCCTGTCCCTGGAACTTGTCGACTTGTGCCCACCCGCGCGCCGGCCGGCAGCGTCGCCCGCAGGGCCGCGACACACGTGCGCGTTCGTAGAGGGGGCCACGACCAGGACGTCGTCAAGCGTCAGCCGTTCCTGGGCACCCTGCCCGTCGACCCAGGCGGCCCCGGCGTCGAAGCAGCTCGCGGATCAGCGCCGCGACGCGTTCGGCTTCCTCGGCCGAGGCGTTCGTGTTCTCGGCGTGCGCCACGGCCAGAGGCTCCGGCCCGACCACTGTCTGCCCATCGAGCTCCGGGCGGGCGCGGAGCCGGCGACGCGTGCCCCGCGATCTGCTGCGCGTGCGCGAGGGTTCCCCCGGCCGACAGATACGCCGTGATCCCCGTCGCCCGGAACGTGTGGCAGCACGTCGAGGGCGGCAGCCCGGCCGCCGCGGCACGCCGCTTGATCATCGCCAAGACCACCCGCCGCTGCAACGCCCGGCCCGTCAGCCGGCGCCCCACCGGGTCCACGCTCTGGAAGAGCGCCGCCCTCGGCTCCTCGATCCCGCCCGCTTCGACGTACTCGTCGAGGGCCGCGGCCGCCCGGTGGTGGGCCGGGACGTCGTGCCGCCGCCCGCCCTCTCATGGAGCATGAGGCACCCCCGACTCCCCTGCCCGAAGTAGTCCTGCCGCCGCATCCCAACCGTGGTACCCTTGTCTAGAAGACATGCTTCGACACACCTCGCCGCTGACCGCTCCTCGCCCAGGACGCCATCACGGCCACCGTTCGTCTGGCCTCCGACCGCGGTGACCCCGGCTCCTCAGAAAGCAGCAGATACAGGCGGCCTACGACCCTGAGGCACTGGAAGCCAGACTGGGTCTGCGTCGCGGCCGATACGGCAGACCCCATCGTGTTAAACAACGGGTCTTCCAAACCATCCATTCCAACTATGACCAAGCAACCGCCGGCCAATGCAAACGTGACCGAGAGCGTTCGTGCCAAAGCACTGACAGCCATTCTTGACGACTTGGCCGACTTTGAGTTGGACCTGAACCACTACTACGGCGACCCGGAGCCTCAGGACTTCATCGATACCCTGCTCACGGGAAAAATAGACAGCCTTCGGGCGTTCTGCCAGATCCTCGGGTGGTCTGAACTCGTAACGTCTATGCAAAGTATTACGCCATTGCATGGACAGGCCGTCGAGTCACTAGAACTTATAAAGTCGTTCATTGTCCCTGAAGCACGACGGTTACTCTCGCTAATTGACATCGAAGCCGTTCCAAGTCCTACCGACTGGTTCTGGCAGTTAATCCACCCGCGAGTCAAAGCCCTCGCACGTCCAAGGTTCACAGCTGGTTTCTTGGGTGACGCGGTCGAGTCCTCATACAAGGAGGTCAACGACTCCGTGAAGCGTATTGTAAAAGACGTCAATGGCCAGGAACTAGACGGCGCCCGGCTGATGACCACTGCCTTTTCCGTTAAGAACCCGTGGATTTCGTTGACTGCGCTTGAAACTGATACGGATAAAAGCGTCCAACAGGGCTACATGCAGATCATGGCCGGGGCGATGACAGGTATTCGCAATCCGGTGGCCCACGGCAACCTCAATCCTGATAGCACCACGGCTCTACACCTCATATGTCTCGCAAGTCTTCTGTTGCATAAGATTGACGAACGCATCTGACGTGTGGCCGCCGCCACACAGGCCCGGCGCAAGCGGGTTCTGGGATACAGGCAGGTCCATGGGGGTCGACCAACTCCTGCGGGGAGAACGCGTGCCGACGGTCCGCAATCGGGTTCGCGCTACCCGACGCCCGGAAGCGGGGGTCCGCATTGGTGCGTCGGCTCCCCGCGACGGTGGCGGATCCGAGCGGGGCGGCCTGGAGTTCCGCCCCCGACACCCGTTGCAGCTCCTCCGGCGGCCGCTCGCGGCGCTCGACAGCGACCACGCCACCCGGTAGACCGCGGGCCGGACCTCATCGCGCCGGACCAGCTCGGGCGTCGTCGCGGCGCGGTCTGCGGGCACGTGGCACACGTCGCCGCGGGGTCACCAGCTCGCCAGGGCGATGCGGCGCCGGACAGCATCCCCCCCAGGTCGCGGCCGCCGGCCTTGAGCCGGATATGCCACCGCGTCCGTCGCCCTTCCAGGTCGTCGACCGCCCGCTCGCGGCTCCCCGAACTCCGAGCAGCTCGCATCGACGCCGTTCGCCGTTCGGCCGGGACGCCTGGGGCTCGGGACGAGCACCGGGAGCT
>JAKZVK010000971.1:0-6044 GCA_047516085.1 Bryobacterales bacterium | reverse complement strand
AGGCAATCGTCCATGCCTGCCGGAGAAAACGGGTCACGAGATTTGCTGGTAGAAGTCGTGCGGCGACGATTTGAAGGCGTCGCGGTTCGCGCCGCTGAAGATCAAACGGCCCCGCTCGAGCACGGCCAGATCGGTGGCCACGTGCAACGTCTCTTGCAGTTGGTGGGAGCAGATCACCACCGTCCGCTGATGCTCGTGGGCTTGGAGCAGAAGGGATGATAACAGATCCATCGCGCGGTCATCGAGCGCCGTCCAGGGCTCGTCGAGCAGGAGGATTTCTGGGTCGTGCAGCAGCGCGCGGGCGATGGTCAGCCGCTGGCGCATGCCACGGGAGAACTCGTTCACGCGCGAGTCGCGGAATGTCCACAGGCCGACCTGCTCGAGCCAGTAGTTCGTTTTCTTCTCGGCATCGGCGATCTCATACAGGCGGGCGAAGAAGGCGAGATTCTCGCGCGCGGTCAGGTCTTCGTATACCCACTGCCCGTGGCCGACGACGCCCACCGGCGGTGGCGCCGGGACACCATTCTTGGGGCTGCTCTCGCCGTTGTCCGCGTGGGAGCTGGCGAGCGCGATCTCACCCTTCGACGGCCGCAGCAACCCCGCCATCATGCGAATGAGTGTGGTTTTGCCGGCGCCGTTACGGCCTAGCAACGCGAGCACCGCGCCGCCCGGCACGTCGAGGCTTACATTGCGTACGGCGGGGAACTCCCCGAAGAATTTCCAGACCCCTTGCACGGAGCTGGCGGGCGCGCTCATCACTTCCGTCGGGACGCAGCGGAGCGCTTGCGGGATCGGGCGGCTGACCCCGCGGCTTGCGTCGGCCCCGGTCCCGTGGACGTTTGCGGCGCCGACACTTGCGCCTGCGCCCGCGACGTAAACAGGTAGTAGAACCCGACGGCAAAGATACAGCCGGTTAGGGCCAGAATCCACATCAGCTCGGTTTCGATCGGTGCGGCGGCCACACGCAGAGTTCCGCCGACTCCGCCTCCCCCTTCGCCACCCCCGCCTCCGGCTGCCCTCTCGGGAGCGAGCCGGCCCTGTCCGGTGACGGTCACGGCGTACTCGCGGACGGGCGGCGTCTCATAGAGCGTCGCCTTAGTGCGTGGCTCTTGTCCCAGGGACCTGAGCGCTTCGCCCTCGACTACCACACCATCCGGCGCGGCGATGCGGGTGGCGACCCCGTCGTAAAGGAGTTCGCCACGGAATACGTCGCCGGAAGCATGGGGCAGGAGGTAGGTGATGTCTACCCGGTTCTCGCCCGGCTTGATGGGGGAGTCGACCTTGTAGGTGTTCTCTTCTCCGGTTGGCTCGGCGGTGCCCTTGACCGGCACTCCCGCCGGACCGCTGGTCATCACCTGGACGACCCCTTTCGCCTCCGGCGGAAGCAGAAACCGCACGGTACCCCGCTCGGGACTGCGGAACGCTCGGGGTGGCGTGCCAACGTTGTTGAAGATGAAGCTCTCGTTGACGACCATCTCCGAGCCACCCGGCTCGAAGATGACGACATGCGCATCAGGATTGGGCAGGTTCCGCTCGTCAGTGCTATAGACCTTCACCCGCAAGCTGGTCGTCGAAGCGCTGCGCTGCACCACCGTGCTATACCGCACCCCGTCATGCTCGGCCCAGACCATGCCCAGCATTGGCTGCCCACCGGATGATGGAAGCGGTTTGTCGAACGCGAAGCTGCCGTCGGCTCCGCTGAGAGCTTCTTCCATGGGCGACATGCCGCCGACGAACCGCACCAGTGTCAGCGCTACGCCGCCGGTGGGTTGCCCGGTTGTCTCGTTGTAGACGGTGCCGGCTACGGGCACTTGGGCCGAGGCGGTGGAGGCGGCCGCGAACAGCAGGACAGCGGCGCAAGCCAGGGATGATTGGGAGTTGGACATCCTATTCGTTCGGCGCCATACCGAACGCTGCATTGGTTGAAGCCACTCGAAACGTCGACGCTTTTCCATCGCCCTTTCAGGGCTCCCATCTCTTAAGATCGTTTCCTAGCGTTCCGCCGAGGACGGCTTCACCCTAGGCTAACATCCGTCCGTCCGCTTTGCGGACTCGGGTCCGGTGTGGGCTGGTGGAGCGAACTCGTGAGTGAGGTTTCTTCCGCTAAGGCGAACCGGCGCTTTTACGTGTTACGGAATACGGGCATGGCGTGCCGTGCCCCTACATTGTGGAACGTACCGTCCTCGAACTACGAACCAAGTCGAACGCCCGCCCCCCCCCCGCAGCCAAATCTTGCAAGCTAATGCCATGCGATGCCCGCGTTCGAGTCAAGTTGGCTGTTCGAAGCCGCCGGGCACGGCATGCCGTGCCCCTACATTGTGGAACGTACCCTTGGGGCGCGCATGAGCAGCTAGCCGACGGCTTCCGCCGACGCCTCCACGCTTCCATCCCCCGACTCGATGGCTTCGATCTGGGCCAGCACACCGGCAAGCTCCTTCTGCAAGTCCACTTTCGTCTCCTGGTAGTCGTCGTCGGAAAGCTTGCCCATGTGGTACTCACCCTGCAGGTCACGCAGGTTCTCGTAGATCGCGGCCTTGCGGTCTTCGAGGTGCCGCGTGGGCGATTCCGGCTCGGGCGGGGGCAAGGAATCGGCGCGAACGAGCAGCGGCACGGCAAAAGCCAACACCACGAGCAGCACGCCGAGAGCAACCGTTAGCATCGGCTATTCCATCTGCGCCAGATCTTTTTCGATCCGGTCGCGATACCGCTGCAGGTCTTCTTCACCAACGGGATTCGCCGACACGGCGAGCTTGTGCTTCGAGCGCCAGTGCCAGGCGACAACCGGCGCCGCGGCCAAGCCCAGCAGCACCGCCACAAACGGCATGGCCCATCCGAAGAGGCCGAAGCCTTCCGTCTTGGGTTCGGTGCGCGCCGCGCTGCCGTACTTGGCGATCATCTGCTCGACGATCGTCTCGGTCGGAAGGCCCGCTTCGACCATGTTCTTGATGTCCGCGATCGCGGGGGCTTTGCCCGAACACCCGAGCATGTTACAGCTCGTGACCGTATACGAACAGCCCGAGGGACACTGGCACTTCAGCTTCTCGCCGGCCTCGCGGACCTTGCGATAGGTTTCGTCCCCGCCCTCGCTCACCCTTTGCGCGAACAGGAGGGAGGTGCTCAGCAATAGCAGTACGAGACTATTTCGCAACCACAGCATGAGGTTTTCTCGCGGTCCCGATGATACGGGTTCTGGGATGAATCAGCTTGATCTTGCTTGGGATCAGCGCGACCAGCGTGCCGAACACCAGCAAGAAGGCCCCAATCCAAATCCAGTTCACCAGCGGATTGATATACACCTGGATGACCGGCTTCTGGTTCTCGGTCGCCATGCCGGCGAACACGACGTAGATGTCTTCGTTGAGCCGCGCCCGGATGTCGACTTCTCCGACGCCCTGCTCGCTGGCGTGGTAGAAGCGGCGCTCGGGGTGCATGGTGTCAAGCAAGTCACTACCCTTGTAAACCTCGATCGCCGCCATCGCGCTGGCGTAGTTGGCGTTGTTGTCCTCGGAGAGTTCCTTGAGATGGAACTCATAGACTCCGAGTTTGAGGATGTCGCCCTCTTCCATTTCCATCTGTGCGTCCTGGTTGAAGGCCGCGCCGGCAAAGCCGATGAACATGAGCACGACGGCCATGTGAACGAGGTAGCCGCCGTAGCGCCGGGTATTGCGATGGGTGAGCTCGACCATCGCTCGTCCCAGCCAGAGCCCTTGCTTATCCTGGATCACGCGCGAGCCGCGGTAGAACTCAGCGAAGATCGTGATCGTGACGAAGGCGCAAAGGATGAAGGTCACCGTGGCGTAGAAGTGCCGCATCCCTGCTGCCACCAGCACCACGCCCAACAGCAACGACACGATGGCGGGCCATTGGAAGTTCCGCCGCAGACTATCGAGGGACGTGCGCCGCCATGCGAACAGCGGTCCCACGCCCGTTAGAAACAGGAGCAACAGCGCGATCGGGATGTTGACCTTGTTGAAGAACGCGGGCCCGACGCTGATCTTTTCGTTCGTCAAGGCTTCGCTGATCACGGGGAACATCGTGCCCCACAGCACGGCAAAGCAACTGGCCAGCAGCACGACGTTGTTAAACAGGAAGCTCGACTCGCGCGAGACCACCGAGTCCAACTCGTTCTCGCTTTTCAAAAAGTCGAGACGGCTCAAGATCAAGAAGATCGTCCCCGCCGTGAGGGCCGTCAGATACCACACGAAGTAGTCACCGATGGGCGACTGCGCGAAGGCGTGGACGGAGCTGACCATGCCGCTGCGCGTCATCATCGTCCCGAAGATGCACAGCAGGAAGGTGGCGGCGACGAGCACCATGTTCCACACCTTCATCATGCCCTTCTTCTCTTGCATCATCACCGAGTGCAGAAAGGCGGTTCCGGTGATCCACGGGAGGAGGGACGCGTTTTCGACCGGGTCCCAGCCCCAGTAGCCGCCCCAACCGAGCACCGCGTAGGCCCAACGCGCGCCGAGCAGAACGCCGATGCTTTGGAACAGCCAAGTGATCATCGTCCACTTGCGAGTCGTGTGTATCCAACGTTCGCCGGGCTGCTTGGTAATCAGCGACGCCATCGCAAACGCGAACGGCACCGCGAAGCCGACGTACCCCAGGTAGAGCATCGGCGGGTGGATCACCATGATCGGGTGCTGCAACAACGGGTTCAGTCCGCTGCCGTCGACCACCGGCGTAATCTGCGGACCCGACATCAGCACCTGGAACGGGCTGACGATGAACGTGATCAGCATCAGGAAGAACGCCTGCACCGTCATCATGATCGCGACGACGTAGGAGATCATGTCCCGGTGTTTGCGCCGCGCGGTGTAGACGGCGACGAACGAGTAGGTCGCCAGGATCCAACTCCAAAACAGCAGCGATCCTTCCTGCCCGCCCCAGAACGCGGCGAACTTGTAGGCGATGGGCAGGTCGATGTTGCTGCGCGAAGCGACGTAGCTCAGCCGGAAGTCATCGGTGAGGATCGCGTAGAGCAGCACCGCCGAGGCCGCCGTGACCATGACCCACATCATCGCCACGGCCCGCTGCGCGCTGAGTTCTAGGAAGGCGTTCTGACGCCACTTGCCGAGCAGGGCGGCGACGATGGCGTAGATGGAAAGGCAGAAACCGAGGAGAACCGCGAGGTAACCGATATTTTCCATGTTGGCTCGGAGATGCCGTGCAAGCGTCGCCCAGCGCCAGACCGGCGGCGACCTGCGCTACAGCGACGCCTGACTGTCGGCCGGCTTGGATTCGTACACCGGCTTGGCTCCTTGACCCGGATCGACCTCGTACTTCGAAGCGCACTTGGCTTGGATCTGTTGCGCCTCGAAGACGTTGTCGCCGCGAAGCCGTCCCGTCGCGAGCGCCTGCGCGCCGTTGCGGAAGGTGTCGGGCAGAGGGTCGCGCCCGATATAGATCACGTCCAGCTCGCGGTCCTCTTGGGTAATGGTGAACTCCACCCGGTCGGACTTGCGGACGATCGAGTCGTCCTTGACGTCACCGCCCACGCGCAAGCGCCGCGCGGTGGCGGCATCGTCCATGTCGGCGAGCTCTTCGATGGTGACGTAGTAGGTGGAACTGGCGTTGATTCCGTCCATTGCCAGCCGGCCGAACACCACGCGGAAAGTGGGGGACAGGCTACGACTTTTCGAAGGAGCTCAAGCGGTTGGTTCGGGGCCGGTCCAACGCCCCTTTCAGGGCTGCAAGGCTGTAGGGGGACGGGACCCTGGGTTTCGGCTTCGCCGGCACCCAGGGCTGACATCCGGCCGCCGCTTCGCGGCTAAGCCGAGGTCGCATGCGTTGGCGGGGCGAGGGCCGGGCGGTGTTGGGTTGACGGAGCGGGAGGCTGGTTCGTCAAGCACGCGGTTTGGTGAGACCGTGGCGTATGGCGGAGGCGTGGGGAGGGGCGTTTCCTGCGCCCCTCCAGGGCTTTTTGGATCTTTTTTGTGGGTTTACCCAGCGCTGAAGCGCTGGGCTATTTTCCTATGTCCGCGTTGCGGACGCCTGCGCGAATGCGGCATGCCGTGCGACGGGCGGGCGGTATTGGGTGG
>JAKZVK010000970.1:0-6819 GCA_047516085.1 Bryobacterales bacterium | reverse complement strand
TTGCCGCCTCTCGCTGGCTCAGACCATCAACATGGCAGGCCAGCCGAACGCGCAGATAGAGGTCCACGGTGTACATCCTCCCGCCTTCCATCTCAAAAAAGATCGAAGGCTACAGGTGGCAGAGTTTTACTCCGCCCGCGGCTGGGAAATCCCGCCGCTTCCGTGGACTAATTTGTCACCGCCGTTCTCACGGCCTCGCCTCTGACGAGATTGTCCGTGATGGTGGTGAAAACGGCATCGACGGCGCGATTGGCTTCCGCCTTGCTGACACCGGTGATGTTGGCAACTGATTCGACGAGATCACTCTTGGTCGCCATTTGGTCCTCCTGGGCGATTTTCCCATCGGGTGTGTCGGGATTTGCGGTTAGCGGGCGTAATTTAGTCGATGCCATCAAAAAACGCGAAACCACGGCAAGACACAGGACATTCGACGCTGAATTTCCGCTCTTGATGGTACACCGGATGCACGCTGAAGAGCCCTAGACGGTCGCTTCTGACCCACAGGAGACATGCGCCCCGGAGAGTTGGACAGCCGCTTTCAGGCCTTAGCGGACAAACATTGGCCGGGCGAATAGGGGTAGGTCTTAGCCACAAACGTGACACCCAACGCCGCTGAACCCCCAACCATCGCGCGAAGATCGTCCACCACGGAAGCTACGTCACGTTCCAGATGGTGGAAGTCGCGATCCCTCCCGACCTGTTCGCCGACATACTGCGCCGCATTGACCGGCTCAAACCGAGGCCCGTGCCAACACGACGAACGGGCTGCCGCTCATGCGTACCGACGACGGGACCGGTGTGTCTGAAACGCGACCCGAAAAGCGATTCCCCCCGCCGCAACGGCCAATTGGCTCCCCATTTCATGATATCGGCAACGCAGTGGTCGCCAAATAAAAGCTGATTGATCGTCGAGCGAAGCTGTGCGATGCTCGATTCGGCCGGACGAACTCACCTGGGGAATCCCGGCCAATACAACAATGAACCGGCGGCAACCGGATTTTTGTCCGGGCATGCCGAACGCGCCGGCGCTGGTCGGAGTCACCCGACGGGAACCGGCCGAGCGATGCAATCTCGCCACGGCTCGGCGAAAGGGAGGAACGAACATGAACAAGACCAAGCTCACATTCGCGCTGTCGGCCGGCGTGGCCGCCGCCATGCTGTTGGCGGCCCCGGTATCGGCGCAGCGCACCACGACGCTGAAGATCGCCCTGTTCACGCCGAAAGTGTCGTCGGCCTCGCGCTGGTTCGAGACGAAAAAAAAGGAGGTGGCGATGAAATCCGGCGGCCGTCTCCAGCTCGAGATGTTCTACGGCTCGTCCATGGGGCCGATGCCTAGGCATCACGATCTCGCGCGCAAGGGCGTGGCCGACATGTCGTTCTTCCAGCACGGCGTGACGCCCGGGCGCTTTCCGCTGACCGAGCTGACCCATTCGCCCTATCTGTTTCCGCCCGGCGCCAAGGGCTCGCTGGTCGGCGCCAAGGTCGCCGGCGACCTGAAGGCCCAATACCTGGCGCCCGAGCACGAAAAGGTCGGCACCAAGATGATTTGGGTGGTGTTCAACCGGCCCTCGGGTGTCTACGATTCCAAGGTTCCGATCCGCTCGCTCGCCGACCTCAAGGGGCGGCGCTACCGCGCGCCGACCTCGGCCGACGTGGTCATGATGAAGCGCCTCGGCGCGCTGCCCATCGGCATGCCGGCGACGGCGATGGCGGAATCGCTGCAGAAGGGCACCATTGACGGCGTCGTTACCGACCCGATGGGGATCTTCGCCTTCAGGCTGGGCGGGCTGGTCAAGCACTACACCAACATGTTCGTCTCGGTGATCAGCTTCGGGCTGGCGATGAACCCGAAATCCTATGACCGGCTGCCGGGCGATCTTAAGGCGCTGGTCGACGATTTGGGCTCCAAGCAGGCCGGCGTCGACATGGCGACGATGACCTGGGCCGACTTCCCGGTGTTCACCAAGTACATGGCCGGCCTAAAGATCGAGACCGTGCCGATGAGCGCCAAGGCGGATGCGGAGATGCGCGCGCTGGCCGAAAAGTTGATCAACGAGAAGATCGCCGCGCTCGAGAAGAAAGGCCTGCCAGGCCGCGAGGTCTTCGCCAAGATGAAGGCGCTGTCGGCCAAATATTCCCAGGAATAGCGCCGCGTGGTTGCCACGTTCGTCGCCGCGGCGGCACGGTTTCTCACCCGTGTCGCCGCCATCTTTCTGCTCGCGATGATGGCGCTCAACGTCGCCGATGTGGGGCTGCGTTCGGGCCTGAACGCGCCGATCTTCGGCACCTATGAGATCATCGAGCTGTTGCTCGCTGCGGTCGCGTTCCTGGCGATTCCGGAGGCCTTCCTGCGCGGCCAGCACATCACGATCGAGCTGATCGACCAGATCGTGCCGGACCGCGTCGTCGACTGGTTGCGCGCGTTTGGCACGCTGGCGGCGCTGGTCTTCGTCGCGCTCCTGTCCTACCACATGATCGAAATATCGGTCGATTTCGTGGCTTTCGAAGACGTCACCATCGATCTGCATATCCCGCTGATCTGGAAGGGGTCGCTGATCCTCGTCGGCGTCGCGGCTTCGATCGCGGCGGTTCTGGTCATCTTCATGCGCGATCTCGCGGTCGCGCTGGGGCTTCGCGGATGACCCCACAGATCATCGGCGCGCTGGGAATTGTGGCGCTGGTCTCGCTCACTTTCGCCCGCGTGCCCCTGGGCGCGGCGATGGGGCTCGTCGGGCTGGTGGGCTACGCCGCCATCGACGGCTGGGACAGGGCCTTCATCGTCTTCGGTGAGACCCCATACGGGCTGACCCACTATTCGTTCTCGGTGCTGCCGCTGTTCATCCTGATGGGCAGCGTGGCAACGCGCGCCGGCATGTCGCAGGAGCTGTTCGTCACGGCCAACGCGCTCTTCGCCGGCAGGCGCGGCGCGCTGCCGATGGCGACCATCGGCGCCTGCGCCGGCTTCGCGGCGATCAGCGGCTCCTCGCTCGCCACCGCCGCGACCTTCACCCAGATCGCAGTGCCCGAGATGCGCCGCTACGGCTATGACGAGCGGCTCGCAACGGGCTCGGTCGCCGCCGGCGGCACGCTGGGGATCCTGATTCCGCCCTCGGTGATCATGGTGATCTATGCGCTGGCGGCCGAAGAATCGGTGCCTATGCTGTTCGCGGCGGGGATGATCCCGGGCCTTATCCTGGCGGGTCTGTTCCTTGTCGTGATCTGGGTCATCGTCCGGATACATCCCGACTGGGCGCCGGCGAGCGCTCTCATGCCGTGGCGCGAGCGCGTCGTCGCCGCGGTCGCGATGTGGAAACTCGCCGTCCTGTTCGGGCTTGCCGTCGGCGGCATCTACACCGGTTGGTTCAGCCCGACCGAAGCGGCCGGCATCGCCTCGTTCGCCGCAATTCTGATCGCCGTCGGCTCGGGGAAGCTCAATTGGCGGGGATTCGTCGACTGCGTGGAGGAAACGCTCAGGACGACGGCGATGCTGATGTTCATCATCGTCGGCGCCTGGATCTTTGCTTATTTCGTGGTCCAGACCCGGGTGCCGGTGGCGCTGATAGAACTGGTCGAGCTGCTCGGCCTTCCGGGCTGGGGGGTGATCCTGCTGATCCTCGTGTTCTATATCGTCCTCGGCTGCGTCCTCGAATCGGTGGCGATCATCCTGGTCACGGTGCCGGTGTTCCTGCCGGTGGTCATCGCGATGGGTTACGACAAGGTGTGGTACGGCATATTGATGGTGGTCGTCGTCGAGGTTGGGCTGATCACGCCGCCGGTCGGGCTCAACATCTTCGTCATCCGCGCCCAGCTTCCAGACGTGGCGCTCGGCACGGTGTTCCGCGGTATCGGGCCGTTCCTGGTCGCCGACGCCACGCTGATTCTGCTGCTGCTGCTGTTCCCGCAAATCGCGCTGTGGCTGCCGAGTATCCTTTTCTGAGGGGCCGGTCTATCTTCTTGGCTGAATTCGTGGGGCCCCGCAAACATAAATTTGCTGGCGTTGTTCTCGGAGCCGCGACCGACAATGCCGCCCCGGAGCGTTCTATGTACACCAGCGTCATATAACGCCCTGCGGTCTTCGAAGCTGGCCCCAGCTTCGATCCCTTCGATCTCACCTATGCTCATGGGTTCTCCAATCATCTCGGTCGCCCGCTGCCGAAGGCTCGACCCCAGAAGCAGTCGGGAAGAAGTTGGAGCGCATACCATACACCGTCCAGATCGAGTGCTGGAAGTAGGCCCTATCCAGATCACCAATGGGCAACGGCTGGCCCCGAGGCGCGATCGACGTTTGGACGCCAGCGGTTGCCCGGCTCGGAGATATGAGAAGGATCCCTCCGCCTCAAGCCACGAAGCACGATGCTGTTGAGCGATCCCACAGTTGCTCGCTGAGCACTTTCGCGTCACGATCGACGCCGTCGAAGGATTGCAATCTGAGTGTCCCGAATTAAGCGAGGCGCGTCCGGCGGCGACATGGGAGGCGATAGCCATGAAATCGAGCACCGAGCGGATCCTCACCACGCATGTGGGGAGCCTACCGCGGCCCGACGCGCTCTATCAGATCCTCGATGCCCAGGACAAGGATCAGGATTACGATCCCGCCAAGCTCGGGCACGAGGCAGCCGTAGCCCTCCGCGACATCGTCGCCCGGCAGGTGGAAGCTGGAGTCGACATTGTCTCAGACGGCGAGATGAGCAAGATGGGCTACACCTTCTACGTCCGCCGTCACTCCCTGAATTATCTCGGCGAGGTGGTCAGCGCCGCCTTTCGCGACATGCAGCCTTAGGTCTTTGCAGTCCTCAATCGAACCACGTGAAGGCGCTCTAGATCGGAACGATCGGGCGGGGCCGTGCAGCTATCCCCCACCTGTACCACTTGTACCAAACCGCATTCTCACTCTGGTACAGCTGACCCATAGGAGACTTAAGCGATCAGGCCTGATTCGCCGCTTTCAGGCCATAGCGGAAGCCGCCGGGCTGAGTACTTTGGAGTCGGTCGTCGCCATGAGCGGTCATGCCGCGGCACAGCCAAATGGAGAAAAAGCGCCTCGTCTATCCTAACAAGTCCGCCTTACGAAGGCCGTCCAGAAAATGTTCCTGGTCGATATTCACCACGGCGGCCATATGCAGCTGCGAACCTCGTTCATCGCTTAAGCGCGAATATTCGGCATGGGCCGCGGCGGCCTCGGCGAGGCGGCCTTGATGACCCAGGCTTGAGGCGAGAATGATGTAGGCGACCGTGAGGTCGGTCTTGAGCCCGATCGCATTGCCCGCCCACTTCTCTGCTTCCGCATAATCACGTACGTCGAGGTAGATCGACGCCAACAGGAAATAAGGCGCGAAATTGCGTGGATCCCGCGGGTTGAGCTGAATTGCGGTGCGGATATGCGGTATGCCCTCTATGGGCCGGCCGGCGAGACAATGGGACATGCCAAGGGCGAAGCGGGCGAAATGAAGGCTCGGGTTGAGCTCCAACGCGTGGACCAGCTCGGATACCGCCAGTTCGTACTGCTGATGGCCCGAATACGCCGTGCCGAGAACCCAATGTGCACGAGCCTCTTGATTGTCAAGATCCACGGCCCTGCGCGCGGATCCCATCATCGCATCTCGCGTACGCTCCATATCTGCACTGAAATCCCAAACATAATCGACGTGATGCGTACGCGAGACGCCCACATGCGCCTGGCAGTATGATAGATCGATCGCCAAGGCCTGCTCGAAGCATTCGCGCGCGGCGGCGGCCGATTCCTTGGTGAACTGGTCGACCAGCAACCAACCCCGTTGCACGTACCCCCAAGCGTCCATATCGGGGCCATCGAGACGGCTCAGACGCCGTTGTTCGGTTCGTTCCAGTTCAGGCGCGACAGTGGCGGTGATTCGCAGCGACAACTCGTCCTGCAACGCGAATATGTCCTTGAGATCGCGGTCGAATCTCTCGGCCCAGACGTGATGGCCGGTCTCGGTGTTGATGAGCTGGACGGAAATCCGGGCTCGCTCGCCCGACCGGCGCACGCTGCCCTCGATGACGTAGCGCGCCCCAAGCTCCTCGCCGACCATGCGAATGTCGGGCGAGGTGCCCTTGTAGGAGAACGTCGAGTTGCGCGCGATCACCGGGAAGGTGCGCCACAGCGACAGCGCGGTGATCAGGTCTGCGGTCAGGCCGTCGGCGAAATTCTCGTCGTCCGGATCGCGCGACAAATTCTCGAACGGCAGGACCGCGACGGCGGAGCGGCGGAACAGGGCATCCGACTGTCCCATAGCCTCCGATGGTCCCGGGCTCTCTTTGAGCGAAACTGCGTAGACCCGTACTGGGTCGGCAATGTTCTTGGCCGATTGCTCACCCATGTCTGAAAACTCAACGTCCAGCTTGTATTTTACGCCCTCGTGGACCATCGCGGAAACGCAAATGCCACCAGGCTGAGCCAGCCCCTCCAACCTGGCAGCCACGTTGATGCCATCGCCAAAGAGGTCGTCCCCTTCGACAATTACATCGCCAAGATTGATCCCCACGCGAAGTTCAATTCGCCGATCCTCAGGGACGGCGCTATTGCGCTGGGTCAGCGCCTGTTGGACATCAACCGCGTGCTGGACCGCATCCACCACACTGGGAAACTCGACGAGAACACCGTCACCAGTCGTTTTAACGGCGTTGTCAGAGCAAATCGGCTTGAGCCACCTGGCGAGCTCCCTTAGCGTTTAGGAATGCAAAACCCCTTTCGATATTTCAACAGTTCGCCCGAGATCATCCGGCTCGCTGTGATGATGTATGTTCGGTTCCCGCTGTCGCTGCGGCAGGTCGAGGACCTGCTGTCCGAGCGTGGCATTG
>JAKZVK010000969.1:0-8205 GCA_047516085.1 Bryobacterales bacterium | reverse complement strand
TTCGGTGCGTGGGCGCTACGGCAGTGGGCTTCCGGTTGAGCTTGAAAACGATGGCAGCGCAGAGGAGAATCTGTTCGAAGGAATCCCCCCGCGGATCCTCGACCAAGTAAACGTCGAGCGCGGCCGCGTCAAGCCCAACTTCAACCTGGATTTTTCCGTCGGCACCCGGCTGTGGAACGAAGGACCGAAGTCGCTGACTCTGCAACTCGACGTCATCAACGCCACCGACCGCTTCAACGTGATCAACTTCACCGGCCTCTTCTCAGGCACGGCCCTCTCCCCGGGCCGGATGGTCGGTGTCAAACTGCGCACAAGGTTTTGAACCGAACGAAATCGACGAACTCAATAGTAGGGGCACAGCATGCTGTGCCCGTGCTCGGGTCACCGCGTCCGTTCGGGGCGGCGGGCACGGCATGCCGTGCCCCTACATTGCCGGTTGTATCGCCGCCGAGTTCAGTCACGGCGCAGCTCGAAAGTAATCTCCTTCCCTGCCCCATACCGAGCCTTCACGTATTTCATGTACTGCGTCCAGTAATCGGGGTGCAGCACCCAATCCTCGCGGAGCCCTTCATCGAGCGCTCCCACCTCGAGCACGCACGGCTCGGCGCACGTACCCATCCTCGCCGCCAGTTCCGCCTCCCGCTCTCGCAACACCTGCGCGTTGTGGGACTTGATCTCGTAGATGAAAAACAACTGGTGCAAATACCCGGTGAGTAGAACCGCCAGCCCGAACGCCACCACCCGCCGAGCCCACCCTTCTCGCGCCGCTCGCAGCCCCAGCCACGCCACGATCGCCAGAAACAGAACCTGCGACCCATAGATCGCCCGCGGCGCCGGATACGCCAGAACCCAATAGGGCACCGTCGACGCAAAACACAGCGCCAACATCCAAAGGCTGTTCCACCGAACCCGCTTCCACGCCAAGCACGCCAACACGATCACCAACCCAAACTGCGCCGCCGTGGCAATCTCGTTCGTGTCCGCGGCAAAGAACCGCACGTGGAACAGTTCCTTGAACGCATCCGCCACTTTGCCCGTCATGTGGGCAGGATCGAAGTTCGTGATGTGATGGTACGGCCCCAAGCTGAGCGACACGGCCCAACGCACCGCGAGAGTAGCGATGAGTGCCGCCACCCACACCTTGACGGGACGTAACCACTCCCGCCTCCCCTGCGAATCCCCAAGCACCACAGGCGCGGCAAGCAGCACCAGCGCCGGCAAAATGAATGTCTCCAACGTCAGGAAGCTCAAAGCAAGGAGGACGACGCGAACAGCAAAGCGGTTCACCCACAACCCCAGGCCCAGCAGCGCCGCCCCCACCGCGTACGGCATGCAAGTCGGCCAATAAAGGATCTCGTACGTGCTGGGATAGAGCGCCAGAGCGCAGATCGTGCCGACAAACAACGCCCTTCGCGACGGCGTTTCCACATCGGCGCCGGTTTCGGGCAGTCGCCGGTCCAGCCACTTTGCCGTTGCCGCCAGCCCGAGCGCATGACAGAAGAAGAACAGATACATCGGCGCCCAGGTCTGTTCCAACAAACGCGAACCGAAGAGCACCCACATCACAAAGCCCCACACCGGCACGCGATTGAGCCAGCGCGCAAACCGGTCCACGAAACTCTCGGCGTCGTAGGCCGCGGTCAAGTGGTTGTAGTCATCCGCCATGAACGGGAAGTCCACGGGCAGCGTCAGGCAGAAGAACAGAGCCGTGGCGGCAACCGCCGCAAGGAGAACGCTTCGTACTGGATTCATCGCCACGGTCCGCTGAGACGCTGCCAGCATAGCTCAGCCGGAGTGGACCCAACAGGTATGTTGCACCGACTTTGCCGTCTCCCGAGCCACTGGGATGTTCCCTCCACACGCTCGGACCCGTGCCTCACCGGTGGGGAAAACGCGCCGTTGCGATCGCGGCGCAACGGGTTCTACACTCGTTGTACGAGCTTCGCGAAGTTATGGCATTCTGCCGACGCATCGGCCTCACAGGCAGGCCCGGAGGAATCGTATGAAGGCGTACTTGACCCTTTCGGTGAGTTGCCTCTTGCTGGTGTCGGCGTCGAGCGCTTGGGCCGCCGACCCGGAGGCCGGTAAAGCGAAAACGGCGGCGTGCGCGGCTTGCCACGGTCAAGACGGCATCGGAGTGGCCCCGATCTACCCCAATCTTGCAGGCCAGAAGGAGGAGTACCTCGTGTCCGCCTTGAAGGCCTATCGCAGTGAGGAGCGCGCCGGAGGGAACGCCGCCATGATGCTTCCCATGGCTAAACCGCTCAGCGACGAGGATATTGCGAATATCGCCGCGTATTACGCCGGCCTGAAACCGAAGTAAGCAAGACCGCAGGCGCACCGGCTTGCCGCCCCGCCCGCATCAGAACCCAGACCTTGAGCAAAACAAGGCAGATCAGTGCGTCGATCGGCGCCCTCGTGGCGTTCTTGCTTGTGATCGCCTCCGGTTGCCTGCGCCCCGCGCAGCAGTACTCCGACTTCACGACGCCGACACCGCTTCGCCGGAACGATTACCTCGTCATCGGTATCGTGGGCGGACGCCAGTCGTGGAACAACGACAAGCTGTCAGTCCGTCAGTTGGCCCTGCGCCTGCGCGATCGCGACATGCCCGGCGTCCGGGTCGAGACTCTTGAGAACGCGCAACGTCCGCTGGCCGTTCAGCTCATCCGCAAGGCGCTCGACCGCGATGGCAACGGCACGCTGTCCGCCGGCGAGCGAGAATCCGCCCGCATCATTCTCTACGGGCTGAGCTTCGGCGCCGCGGCCGTCGCGAAACTATCGTGGGAACTCGACGCCATGGGGATACCCGTGCTGCTCACCGTGCAGGTCGACAGCGTGGGCGTCGGCGACGCGTCGATCCCTCCCAACGTCCGCCTGGCCGCGAACTTCTATCAACCCAACGGCTGGTTCATCAAGGGAGAACCCGAGATCCGCGCCGAGGACCCGGCGCGAA
The DNA here is from genome assembly GCA_047516085.1 of Bryobacterales bacterium. Lineage (GTDB taxonomy): Bacteria > Acidobacteriota > Terriglobia > Bryobacterales > UBA6623 > JAKZVK01. The sequence continues at coordinate 5,252 of JAKZVK010000969.1, read as the reverse complement.
CGAAGATCATCGGCAACTTCAAGTACGACTACAGCAACAAGGACGTTGACATCTCCCACGTCCATTGGTTCAGGAAACTTTTCCGCGTCGCGCACGCCAAGATGAGCTTCGACCCGGACGTCTGGGCCGAGGTGGAGACGCTGATCGTCAACGAGATCGAAAAGGCGGTCTCGCACCAAGCGAGCAGCCCGTAGCGAAATCGAGGACGGTGACCGTCGAAAGGTAGGGGCGCGGCATGCCGTGCCCGCCTGCCGGCCTGCCGGAACATGTGGAGTGTCCTTTAGTCCTGCCGCGCGGAGGCCGCCCGGTTGGGCTCCCAGAGAACTTCGGGGACCCCCAGCACTCGACAAGCCCAGCGGCTCCAGACGAAAAAGGCGTCGCTGAGGCGATTCAAGTAACGGACCGCTTCTTCGGGCACCTCTTCGGTGCGCGCCAGCGCCACGGCGATGCGCTCCGCGCGGCGGCAGACGGTACGGCATACGTGTAGCTCCGCGTTCAACCGGCAGCCGCCCGGCAAGACGAACGACCGGAGCTTCTCCAACTCGGCATTCGCCGCGTCGATCTCGGCCTCGAGCTGCCGCACATCGGCTTCGGTCACACGCGCCTGTTTGGGGTGAACCTCCCCCGGGTCGGTGGCGAGGATGGAGCCCAGGTTGAACAGCTCGTGTTGCACCCGCCCGAGGATGTCGCCGAGCCGGGCCAGCGGCGGCGCCGTTGCCGCCAACTCTTGAACCGACACGCACGCGAGCCCAACCAACGCGTTCAATTCGTCGACCGTGCCATAGGCTTCGATGCGAGGGTCGTCCTTGGGAATGCGCCGGCCGTTCGCGAGGCTCGTCTCGCCCGCATCGCCGGATTTGGTGTAGATACGGTTCAGCGCGAGCTTCGGATCATCATAGGTGCGTTCGGCCATTCCTTTCATGATAGAGGGTTGCATCACAGGCTCAGCGCCCCGATTTGACCTGACCCGCTCCCCGTGTTGAACTAACTATTCTTGCGATCGAACGGCGGCGCGTCGTTGATGCGACAGCCCGCTCCCCCTTACCCGTGGAAAAACTAGCGGAGCCGGTCCGTCGTCCTGTGTCGGCGGGATGGAAGCGCTCGTGCCTTTCCTATGCGCTGCTGTCGGTCCTACTTGCGTGGTCGTGGCAGTGCCTGACGGTCTACTTCAACTTCGGCGGCAACTGGACGGCGCTCTACCACGCGGGCGTCAGGCGGCCCATTCCCCCATCGCTCGCATCCGAGGACGTCTATCGCTTCCCTCGAACGTTCGGCTACGACGCCCAGTTCTACCACTACATCGCTCACAGCCCATTCTCGCCCGAGAATTTTACGCCTTATATGGACGGGCCGAGTCTGCGGTGGCGGCGCATCTTGATTCCAGCCTCGGCCTACGGCTTGGCCTTCGGGCACGCGGCGTGGGTCGACCCAGCGTTCCTCACCGTGACGCTGGGATTCCTGTTTCTCGGCAGCTACTGGCTCAGCGCGTACGCCGTTCGCGCGGGCCGGCACCCGGCTTGGGGTCTCGGCTACCTACTGGCCCCCGCCACGATGATCGCCGTCGAAAGGCTGACGATCGACATGGCTTTGGTGACCTTATGCGTGGGGTATGCGCTGTACGCCGACGCTCGCTCGCCGTGGAAAAGCCTGCCCATCCTCATGGCCGCACCGCTCGTCCGCGAGACCGGGCTATTGCTGGGAGCGAGCCACGCGCTCTTCTCGACATGGAAGAGGCAGTGGGGACGTGCCGTGCTCGCGCTCACCGCCTCAGTTCCGTTCTTCCTGTGGGCGGCCTACGTCGATGCCCACGTCCTGCCTGACGGAACACGATGGACCAACCTGATTCCACTCTTCGGCCTGTACCGTCGCACCTTGCGGCCGGTCGTACGCTGGTTGGGAGGGACGCCGGACGTGATCGCCGCGGTCCTCGACTACCTGGCCGTGCTGGGCGTGTGGGCGGCGATCGTATTGGTACTGTATTTGCTTTGGAAGCGGCGCCTCTGGCAACGGCAATCAGCGCCGGTCGTTGTAGCGCTGTCTACCTTCACGCTGGCCTTGGCGTTCGTCGCCAACCCGAAGGTATGGGCCGAGGCGTATGCCTTCGGCCGTCTGGTCTCGCCGATTTTGGTTTGGCTGGCGATGCTGGGGTTGTCAGAGCGGCGTTGGTGGCTGGGGCTGCCGCTGCTGATGTTCGTCCCGCGGGTGAGCGCGCAGCTTGCGACCCATCTGCCCGGCATTGTGAAAGGGATCCTGGAGATGTAACCTCGACGCCCCCATTGATTTTCACTCTTTGTTCCCCTAGAATATAAGGCGAAGCAGGCTGCCATGTCCCTGACACGGAGGCAAAAAGAGGTTCTCGATTTCATCGCGGACTTTCTCGCTCACAACGGCTACAGTCCCAGCTTCGAGGAGATCGCCGAGGGGATCGGGCTGGCGTCGATCGCCACGGTCCACAAGCACTTGACGGCACTCGACAGCAAGGGCTACCTCAACCGCAACTTCAATCAAAGCCGCTCGCTCGACCTCGCCCCCAAGTACCACCGCGAACTGCGTCAGCAGAAGAGGGCCTTGGCCGCTTCGCCGGCCGAGACGCCGCTGCTCGGCACCATCGCGGCCGGCCAGCCCATCGAGAGCTACCCGAACCCGGAGTCGATTTCGTTCGCCGACTTCGCCGGCAGCAAGGGCGTGTATGCCCTCGAAGTGCGCGGCGAGTCGATGATCGACGACCACATCGTGGAAGGTGACTACGTCCTGGTCGAGAAAACCGACCGTGTCAGCGACGGGGATATCGTGGTCGCTCTGGTCGACGGTTCCGAGTCGACGCTGAAGCGCTTCTACCGCGAGTCGGACGACAGGGCCCGTCTTCAACCGGCCAACGCCGAGATGGAGCCGATCTTCGTGCCACTGGCGGATCTACAGATCCAGGGGCGGGTTCTGGCTGTGCACCGGCGGTACAACTAGCCGAGGGCTGGGCCCGGTCCGAGCGCTCGAGATCGCAACGGAATCGGCAAATCGAAAAGTAGGGGCACAGCATGCTGTGCCCGTGTTCGAATCAGGTCGTCCGTCCAAGCCGCCGGGCACGGCAGCATGCCGTGCCACTACCTTGCCCGCCGGTGGGCGTAGCGCTTGTGGATCCTGTTCGGTTGCATCTCCGCGGGTTAGCTTGCCGTCATGGTTCTCGCCCGGCTAGAATCAAAGATTCGCAGTTTCTGGTTTCGGAGGCTACATGGACATTGACAAGAAGGTAAAGGAGATCATCTGCGAGCAATTGAGCGTCGAGGAATCGGAGGTGACGCCGGAAGCGTCGTTCGTCGAGACACTCAACGCCGACTCGCTGGATATCGTTGAACTAGTTATGGCCTTCGAAGAGACGTTCAACATCGAGATCCCGGATGACGAGGCCGAGAAGATCCGCAGCGTCAAAGACGCCCTCGATTACATCAAGTCCCGCAAGAAGAAGTAGAGAAGAAACTCGTCCCCCGCCCCGCCAGCGAAAGAGAGTCACATTCTTGCGAAGAGTCGTCGTCACCGCAGTTGGGTTGGTCTCTCCGGTAGGGAGTGGTACGGACGCGACCTGGCAGGCGATCCAGGAAGGCAAGAACGGAATCGCTCCCATCACGCACTTCGAGGCCAAAGAGTTCGCATGCCGCATCGCCGGTGAGGTCAAGAACTTCGACCCGCTCGAGTACATCGACAAGAAAGACGTCAAGAAGATGGGGCGGTTCATCTTCTTTGCGATCGCCGCTACCGACTACGCCAGCCAAGCCTCGGGTCTCAAAATCACCCCGGATTTCGCCGAGCGGGTCGGCGTGTACATCGGCAGCGGCATCGGCGGATTCGACGTCATCGAGCGAGAGCACAACAATCTTCTGCAGGGCGGCCCGCGGCGCATCTCGCCGTTCTTCATCCCGGCCAGTATCATCAACCTCGCGTCAGGACATGTTTCGATTCGTCTCGGAGCCAAGGGACCTAATTCGGCGGCAGCGACGGCTTGCACTACCGGCGCGCACGCGGTGGGCGATTCGTTCAAGATCATCGCCCGCGGCGACGCCGACGTCATGATTTGTGGCGGCGCCGAAGCGTCCATCACTCCGATGGGCATCGGCGGCTTCGCGGCAATGCGCGCCCTCTCGACGCGCAACGACGACCCCGAGCACGCCTGCCGCCCGTGGGACAGCGACCGCGACGGCTTCATCGTCGGCGAGGGCGCGGGTGTTCTCATTCTCGAAGAGTTGGAATTCGCCAAGCGGCGCGGCGCGTCCGTGCTGGCCGAAATCGTCGGCTATGGCATGAGCGGCGACGCCTTCCACATCACCGCCCCCCACGAGGACGGCGACGGCGCGCATCGGGTGATGCGTAACGCGATGGCCGACGCCGGCATCGAGCCCGCCGACGTCGACTACATCAATGCGCACGGCACTTCCACGCCCGTCGGCGATCGCATCGAGTCCAGCGCCATCAAGAAAACCTTCGGCGACCACGCCTACAAGCTCGCCGTCAGTTCGACAAAGTCCATGACGGGACACTTGCTGGGTGGCGCCGGCGGACTCGAAGCCGGCCTCAGTGTGCTCGCGATACGCGACCAGATCGCCCCGCCGACCATCAATCTGGTCAACCCGGATCCGGAGTGTGATCTTGACTACGTCCCCGGAAAGCCTCGGCCGATGGAGATTGAGTACGCCCTTTCGAATTCCTTCGGCTTCGGCGGCACCAACGGGGCGCTCATTTTCAAGCGATTCGACGAGTAGCCGCCCGGCTGCTCAACTCCGAGGCCCGACGCCATGCGGATCTTCGTTTGCCTGAAACAGGTTCCCGCGCGAGACTCGGTCATCCGGCCCGGTGATTCCTCGCCCTCGATCAACCAGAGCGACCTCAGCTATGAGATGAACGACCCCGACTCCTACGCCTTGGAGGAGGGCCTGCGTCTTAAAGAAGAACATGGCGGGGAGGTTATCGCCGTGTCGGCGGGACCGGGCCGGGCGGCGTCCACGATTCGCGAAGCTCTGGCCAAGGGCGCCGACCGCGGCATCCTCGTCGAAGACGATCGCTTCAGCGACGCCGACAGCCTGACGACCGCCCGTTCACTCGCCGCGGCCCTCGGCAAGGAAGACTGCGATCTCATCCTGACCGGCCTTCAATCCGACGACACCGGTTTCGGCCAGACCGGCGTTGTGTTGGCGGAGTTGTTGGGCCTGCCGCACGCCACGATTATCATGGAGATCAAGGCCTCCGGCGAGTCGGTCCGCGTGAAG
>JAKZVK010000968.1:0-12361 GCA_047516085.1 Bryobacterales bacterium | reverse complement strand
ACCGGGAACGGAGGGTGGAAATGATGTCTTGTGAACACCTGGAAACGATGTCTGGGTACTTGACAGCATGCCGTGCCCGCGCTACAACCCTCAGCGACGCCTCGGCTACGTCCCCTCTTGCCAGGTCGAAAGATACTGCACTTGCTCGTCCGTCAGCCGGTCGATGCGAATGTTCATCGACTCCAACTTCCGTCGAGCCACTTCTTTATCAATCTCTTCCGGTACGCTGTGAACGCCAACCTTCAAGTGACCGTGTTTCTCGACTATGTAGCGAGCCGCTAGCGCCTGGTTGGCGAAGCTCATGTCCATCACCGCGGCCGGATGTCCTTCGGCCGAGCTGAGGTTCACCAGTCGCCCATCGGCCAGCACGAACACCTTCTTGCCGCCGTCCAAGGTGAACTCTTCGACAAAGTTGCGCACCACCCGCCGCGAGGAGGCCATTTCGGCCAATGAGTCGAGATCGATTTCGACGTTGAAGTGGCCGGAGTTGGCGACGATGGCGCTGTCCTTCATGTTCTCGAAGTGCTCGCGCGCGATCACGTGCTTATCGCCGGTCACCGTGACGAAGATATCGCCGATGGCGGCGGCGTCGATCATCGGCATGACGCGGAAGCCGTCCATCACGGCTTCAAGGGCGCGGGTCGGATCAACTTCGGTGACGATCACGTTGGCCCCCAGTCCGCGGGCCCGGCTGGCTACGCCGCGGCCACACCAGCCGTAACCGGCCACGACCACGTTCAACCCGGCGATCAGCACATTCGTCGCCCGCAGAATCCCGTCGATCGTGGACTGTCCCGTGCCGTAGCGATTGTCGAAGAGGTGCTTGGTCAATGCGTCGTTGACGGCCACGATGGGGTACTTCAGCACGCCTTCGTTCTCCATCGCACGGAGTCGGATCACGCCGGTGGTCGTCTCCTCGGTCCCGCCGATCACGTCGCCTAGCAACTCGGTTCGCTCGGTGTGCAACTGGTGGACGAGGTCGGCGCCATCGTCCATGCTGATCTGCGGCTTGTGGTCGAGCGCGGCCTGGATGTGCGCGTAATACGTGTCGTTGTCCTCGCCTTTGATGGCAAAGGTCGGGATGCCGTACTCATGGACCAACGCGGCGGCGGTTTCGTCTTGCGTCGAAAGTGGGTTCGACGCGCACACGACCACGTCGGCTCCACCGTCGCGCAACACAATCGCGAGGTTGGCCGTCTCGGTCGTCACGTGCAGGCACGCCGCGATGCGAACGCCTTTGAGCGGCTTTTCGTTGATGAACTCCTTGCGAATGCCGTTGAGAACGGGCATCCACTGCTCGGCCCATTCAATGCGTCTCTTGCCTTCGTCGGCAAGAGCCAGGTCTTTGACGTCGCCGGGGGTTGTTGTCTGAGTGGTCATATTCCCTCTGGATGATGATGTAAGAAGAGCGCCTCGCCACCGGGCCTCGCCCGGAGAGTACGCCCATTTGGATGTAGCTGGTGAACTAAAGAGGCAGCCCTGTTTCAGGCGCTCACCGTCGATACGCCGGCTTCGAACTTTAGCACCGACGCCTTGTCGGTCTTCTCCCAGGTGAAGCTCTCTTCGTCGCGCCCGAAATGGCCGTAGGCGGCGGTCGCTTGGAAGATCGGTCTCCGCAAGTCGAGATACTCGATGATGCCTTTGGGCTTCAGCGGGAATACCGCGCGCACGATCTCCGCCAGCCGAACGTCGTCGGTCTGGCCCGTGCCAAATGTATCGACCATCACCGACACCGGGTCGGCGACACCGATGGCATATGCCAACTGCACTTCGCACCGCGAGGCCAACTCAGCGGCAACGATATTCTTGGCGATATGACGCGCCATGTAGCAAGCCGACCGGTCAACCTTCGTCGGATCTTTGCCCGAGAAGGCGCCGCCGCCATGACGGCCCATCCCGCCGTAGGTATCAACGATGATCTTGCGCCCGGTCAACCCGGTGTCACCGTGCGGACCGCCGATGACGAAGCGTCCGGTGGGGTTGATGTGGAACTTCGTGTTCTGATCCACCATCGCGCCGGGCACAATCGGCCGGATGACGTGCTCGATGATCTCCGCGCGCAGCTTCTCGGTCTCCACCTGGTCGCTGTGCTGTGACGAGATGACGACCGCGTCGACACGGGCCGGCTTGCCGTCGACGTACTCCACCGTCACTTGCGACTTACCGTCGGGACGCAGGTAGTCCAGTTCATCGTCGCGCCGCACTTCCGACAGCTTGCGGACCAGTTTGTGCGCAAGCATAATCGGCATCGGCATCAACTCATCGGTTTCGTCGCAAGCAAAGCCGAACATCAGGCCCTGGTCGCCCGCGCCGCCGGGATCGACGCCCATCGCGATATCGGCCGACTGCTCGTCGAGACAGTTCACAACCGCGCAATTCTGATAGTCAAAGCCGAACTCGGGACGCGTGTAGCCCACCTCGCGGATCGTCTCGCGGGCGATCTTCGTGAAGTCGAGCTTGGCGCTGGTGGTGATCTCGCCGGCCACCATGCACAGGCCTGTAGTGACGAGGGTCTCGCAAGCCACGCGGCCCGTCGGGTCGACAGCCATCACGGCGTCAAGAACGGCGTCGGAGATGTGGTCCGCCAACTTGTCGGGGTGGCCCTCGGTCACCGATTCCGACGTGAACAGATGCTTATCCGAATGTGCCAAGCCTAATCCTCCAAGCGAGTACGTAAGTCCAGCGGGTCGCCAACGTCACAGATCCGATTGTACAGGGGCAGACGGGCGAGGGAGGGGTGTTGGGAACCTGCCGCGAAATAGTCAAAATAGCAGACCCGGGTGGTTGGAGTCAATGAAACCCGGCCGTCGATTCCAGAGGCAGAAGTGTGTGGGGTCGCCCGAACCGAGCCCGAAAGCGACAGAGCGGTGCGATGCCCTAGGGATTGATCAACGGCAAATCAGATGCCGCTCCCAGCTTCACTTTCTTCCTTTCGCTTACCCGGCCTATCCCACAACTTGATCCCCGGCCTCATCTGCGAGAGAATCGGCCTTCGACGCTCCACCATGGTTACCGAAGACTACCTCGCCTTCGACCTTGGCGCCAGCGGCGGCCGCGCCATGCTCGGGCGGTTCGACGGCGACCGCCTCGCGCTCGAAGAGTTGCACCGCTTCCCCAACGACGGCGTCCGCGTGCAAGGGCATCTCCACTGGGACGTCCTGCGCCTCTTCACCGAGATGAAGACCGGACTCGCCAGGGCCGCCTCTCACAACCCGGTCTCGCTCGGCGTCGACACTTGGGGCGTCGATTTCTCGCTGCTCGATGGCTCGGGCGCATTGGTCGGCAACCCCTACTGCTACCGCGACTCCCGCACTAACGGCGTCATGGGGCAGGCCTTCGCCGAGGTAAGCCGCGAGGACATCTTCAACGCCACGGGCCTCCAGTTCATGGAGTTCAACACACTGTTCCAGTTGTACTCGATGAAAGGCGCCCCATCGAAAGGTGGCTCTGCCCTCGACAGCGCCCGCACGCTGCTCATGATGCCCGACCTCTTCCACTACTGGTTCTCGGGACGGGCCGTGTGCGAGTACACCGACGCCAGCACCACACAGTTTCTCGACCCGCGCCGCCACGCTTGGGCCACCGACCTGCTCTCGCGCCTCGGCCTGCCCACCGGTATTCTGCCCGAGATCGTGCCGCCGGGCACGCAGCTAGGCGAGCTGTTGCCGGCCGTGGCAAGCGAATGCGGGGTGGGGAGCATAGGACCCGGGAAGATGCAGGTCGTCGTGCCAGCGAGCCATGACACCGCCTCAGCCGTCGCCGCCATCCCGGGCCAGGGGGACGACTGGGCCTACCTCAGCTCCGGCACCTGGTCGCTACTGGGCTGCGAGACCGCGGAGCCTCTCGTCACGCCTGCCGTCCTGGACCACAACTTCACCAACGAGGGAGGCGCGTGGGGCAAGACACGCCTGCTCAAGAACATCTGCGGGCTGTGGCTGCTCGAAGAGTGCCGCCGTGAATGGTCACGCCGGGGGATCGACACCAGCTACGACGAGCTCTGCCGAGCCGCCGAAGCCGCCGAGCCCTTTCGCTCCGTCATCGACGTGGACGACCCCGCCTTCGTCCCTCCCGGCGATATGCCCGCCCGCATCGCCCGACATTGCACCCGCCACGGCCAACCCGCGCCTGGAACGCCGGGCCAGTTCGTGCGCTCGATCTTCGAAGGCTTGGCTCTGAAGTACCGCCTGGTCCTCGCCGACCTGCAACAGATCACCGGCACCACCATTCGCAAGCTCCACATCGTCGGCGGCGGCTCGAAGAACGCCCTCCTGTGCCAATACGCCGCCGACGCCACGGGCATCGCGGTCGAAGCAGGCCCCGTCGAAGCCACGGCCCTGGGCAACGTCTTGTTGCAGGCCGTCGCGTCCGGTCGCCTGACCAGCGCAACCGAAGCCCGCGACCTCGTCCGCCGCTCGGTCCAACTCACCATCTACGAGCCCACCGGTGAACACAACCCGTGGCAACAAGCCGCCGACCGGCTCACGAACCCCGCGTCCTAGGCCGAGCAACCGAGCCGTGACCGTAAGGGAGCGGTCCGGCACGAACCCTGTCGTTACCCCGGCGTTTGCTGGATCAGGACAACACCGTCCATGAGCATGTGTTCCCCTGATTCGGCCCTGAGCTGAGATGGGTTTCACGGTTGGGGTTTACAATGGAAGCCCGTTCCAACCCGTCCTCCTCAGGCTAATTCACCGTGGATCGCGCCACCCTCCGCCGCCGGCTTTGCGGCTGCTACGTCACCATCCCCACGCTCTTTCACGACGGCGACCTGTCGTTGAACCTCGACGGCATGAGGCGGCACGTCGAGTTCGTCATCGAGGGTGGCGTCCGCGAGGGCACGGGCCTACTCCTTGCGGGCGGCGCCGCGGGCGACTTCTCGACCATGAGCTTCGAGGAGCGCCGCACGGTCACCGAAGCCGTCATCGAGCAGGCCGCGGGACGAATCCCCGTTGCGATGGGCGCGATGACCACCAACACCCGCGAGTTGGTCGAGCTGGCACGCACGGCTGAGACGCTCGGCGCCGACTACATCCAGGTCTCACCGCCCTTCTACTTCAACCATACCGGCGAGGACTTTCTCGAGTACGTTCGAGCCGCCTCGGACGCCGCCGACGTCGGCATCATCATCTACAACACCTACTGGACCAGCACGGGCGTGACGGCCGATCTGGGTGAGCGCCTGGCCGAGTTCCCGAACGTCGTCGGCCTCAAATGGGCCACGCCCGACCACGGCATGATGGAGTTCGAGTCGGTCGTTGCGCGGTTCGCCGATCGTCTCAGCATCATCGATAACCAGCTTCGCTTCGTCACCAGCCACATGCTCGGCGCGCGTGCGGTGGAAGTCCACATCTGCAATCACTGGCCGGAGTGGGGCGTGCGCTTGTGGGGCCTGCTGGAGCAAGGCAGCTACAAAGAGGCGCAGCACGAACTCATGACCGTGGCGCTACCCTTCTACCAGCTCTGGAGAGAGATGGAAAAGCACACCAGCGGCGACGGTTACCTCGACAAGCTATGCATGGAGTTAGTCGGGCTCGACTCGAGCCGTTGCCGTCCGCCCACGCGCGACGTTCGCGAGAGATTCCGCGAACAAGCGAGGCGGATGCTGATCGACTGCGGCACACCGCGCGTCCAGGACGCCCCCACATAGCCCGCGCTACAGTGTATTGATGCGTCACGACGGACGGCGGCCCGAAGAACTGCGGGCTACCAAGATCACGCCCAACTACCTTCCCACCGCCGAGGGCTCGGTGCTCATCGAAGTCGGCCACACCAAAGTCATCTGTGCGGCTTCGCTCGAGGAGACGGTTCCCGGGTTCCGACGTGGCAGCGGCAAGGGATGGATCACGGCGGAGTACGGCATGTTGCCGCGCTCGACTTCGACACGCTCGCCCCGTGAGGTCAATCGCGGCCGTCCCGGCGGACGCACGCATGAGATCCAACGTCTCATCGGCCGGTCGCTACGGGGTGTGACGGACCTCGATAAGCTTGGCGAGCGAACTCTGATGGTCGATTGCGACGTCATCCAGGCGGACGGCGGTACGCGCACCGCCTCGATCACGGGAGGCTGGGTGGCGCTGGCGCTGGCCTTGCAGCAGATGGTCGAGTTCAACATGATTCCCCGGCTCCCCCTGCAGCACCACCTCGCCGCCACCAGCGTCGGAGTCGTTGATGGCGTTCCGATGCTTGACCTCTGCTATGAAGAAGATTCGCAAGCCGCCGTCGACATGAACGTTGTCATGACATCGGGTGGCGAGTACGTCGAGGTACAGGCAACCGCCGAGCACAGCAGCTTCTCGCGAACCCAGTTGGACGAGCTTCTCGCGCTGGCCGACGGAGGCATCCAGAGCCTTGTCGATATCCAGCGGCAGATTGTCAGCCTTTGATGCCGATCGAACTGCTGTGTGCCACAAGCAATCAGAACAAACGGAAGGAGTATCAGCTCGCCGCCGGTGAGGCATTCAACATCCTAGGGCTGCCTCCAGTTCCCTGCCCCGAAGTTGGGACCACGTTCGAGGACAACGCGGTCGCCAAAGCCCTCGCCTACAGCCAGTGGGTGCTCGATCAGCAGGACCGCGACCACGAAAAATCGCCCTTCGTCTTCGCTGATGATTCGGGATTAGTCGTGGACAGCCTAGGGGGAGCGCCCGGCATTCACTCGGCGCGTTTCGCCGGAAAGGACGCCGACGACGACGCGAATAACGCGCTGCTTCTCAATAGACTGGCGCACTTTCCTCGGTCGCTACGGGCCGCCCGATTCGTTTGCTGCATAGCACTTGCCCGAGTGGGGCGCATCGTTCGCACCTTCGAGGCTGAGGTCGGGGGGTACATCCTTGAGAAGGCGGTAGGCGCAGGCGGATTCGGGTACGATCCGCTGTTCTACGCTCCGGAGTTGGAAGCAACCTTCGCCGAGTTGTCGCCGGAAGAGAAATGGCTTCACAGCCATCGCGGACACGCCTTCCACGACATGGTCGAGTGGCTCGGCCAAACCGAACTCAGCGCCGGTGAGAACCAAGGGTCAAGCTACGGGCAAAAGGACCATTAGCGGGTAGCGCGGATCTCAGTTTTAAGATCCGCGGCCTTGCCTGGCTTAGCCGCGAAGCAGCCCATCACCTAACCCGACGTCCGCAGGGTGATGGGCTATATTGAAGACAACTATGGGGTTTGTGACGGTACCCGAAGCACTGGAAGACTTCCGCGCCGGACGAATGATCGTCGTGGTCGACGACGAAGACCGTGAGAATGAGGGCGACCTCACGCTGGCGGCGGAGAGAGTCACGCCCGAAGCCATCAACTTCATGGCCACACACGGGCGTGGCCTCATCTGCCTGGCGCTGACCGAGGAGCGTCTCGATCATCTGCGTATCCCTCTGATGACCGAGCGCAACACCTCCCGGCATGGCACGGCCTTCTGTGAGTCGATCGACGCGGCATCCGGGGTCACGACCGGCATCTCAGCCGCGGACCGAGCGCACACGATTCGGGTGACGATCGATCCGGCAACCCGTCCCGCGGACCTCGCTCGGCCCGGGCACATTCCCCCTTTGCAGGCGCGCAAGGGAGGTGTGCTGGTACGCGCCGGCCAGACGGAAGCGTCGGTCGACCTGGCGCGGCTCGCCGGTCTCGTGCCTGCCGGTGTGATCTGCGAAATCATGAACGACGACGGCACCATGGCGCGGGTACCGCAATTGCTCGAGTTCTGCGCCAGGCACGGCCTGAAGATGATTACGGTCGCCGAGATCATCCGCTATCGGCTCGAAAACGAAACGTATGTGGAGCGGATCGCGGCAGGCCTTCTGGAAACCCGATTCGGTGAGTTCCGGACCATCTCTTACGGAAGCGAAATTGACTCCTCCAGCCACGTGGCGCTGGTCCACGGCGAAGTGCGCAATGTCGATTCCGTGCTCGTGCGGATGCACTCCCGCGACCTGTTCGGCGACGTCTTCCACTCGACGCGGTATCCCTCCCACCAGATTCTCGAGCGATCGATGGAGATGATCTCGCAGGAGGGCCGGGGCGTGCTGGTATACCTCCACCAAACACGACCCGGTTACGATCTTGAGCAACTCCCCGACGGCAGCCAACGGATCGTGGCTCATCCCAAGCAGCCGTTGCAGCAAACCGATGCGGGCCAGAGTTTGTTGCAGTACCGCTCGGGCATCGGGGCGCAGATTCTTTCGGACCTCGGCCTACGGCGGATTCGGCTGCTGACAAACCATCCACGGAAGGTGGTCGGACTCGAAGGCTTTGGCATTACGATCGTGGAGCAAGTCCCGGTGCTTGCCACCGAGCCGTCGGCCGTGAAGAACTGAATCAAGCCCGGGCTGCCTCGCCGTCTGCAAACTTGGAAGAGACATCTGCGCAGGATGTTGCGTAAGGCTCCAGCCCTGCCGAGAACCGATTCCTCGGTTCTCAGGTCCTCTATCAACAGCCGCTGCTCGGTTACTTGCCATCCTGAGTCCCGAAGAATCGAGACTCGGCAAGCCTGGAGGCTTACGCCACAGGACAAGCCACTTGGCATCCGTTACAGCAAATCGTCGCGGCCCATCTTCTCGAGCCGCTTGACTAGCAACGACACGTCTTGCGCCGCGTCGCGCGAGCAAACCAATAGCGCGTCAGGCGTATCCACCACGATCAGGTCGCGCACGCCCACCAAAGCCACCGGCTTTGCCCGGGCGTCCACATAGTTACCGTGCGCATCCAACTGCAGCACGTCGCCGCTAGTCACATTGCCTGCTCGGTCCGCGCGGCCTAGCTCAAACACAGCTTGCCAACTGCCCACATCGTTCCAACCGAACTCAGGGCAAGCGAACGCGACGATGTTCTTGGCGCGCTCCAGGACACCGTGGTCGACCGACTGGTTGTCGCAGAGCGGATACTGCTTTCGCAGCGAAGAAGCAAACCTCCGCGAGGAAAGCGGGGCGACCTTCGCCAGCGCCACCGCGGTTCGCGGCAAGCACTCCGCGACCGCCTTCGTGATCGTTCGGGCCTGCCAGACGAACATGCCACTGTTCCAGAAGTAGCTCCCGGCGCGTACGAACCGCCGCGCCTTCGCCAACGGCGGCTTCTCCTCGAACTTGACAATGCGCAAGGGGCGCGGGTCGCCTGCTTTGACCCCTTTCGGGAACTTGATGTACCCGTAACCGGTCTCCGGGTGCCGAGCCGGGATGCCGAGGATGATCAACTCTTCCTGGGTCGCCGCCTTGATCGCGCGCTTGATGACCGTGGCGAAAACCGCGGGCCTCGCTATGAAGTGGTCCGCCGGGAACACGCCCATCACGGCGTCGGGATCCTGCTCAGCCAGAACGCGTGCCGCCAGCGCGATGGCCGGTCCGGTATTGCGCTGCACCGGCTCGGCGATGATTTGCCGCGGCGGAACTTGCGGAAGCTGCTGCCGGACACGGCCCCGCAACCGGTCGCTGGTCAACACCCACAGACGCTCGGGCGGGGCCAGCCTCTCGAGCCGGGCGGCCGTCTGCTGCAGAAGCGAACTCTCACCAACGACGGGAAGCAACTGCTTCGGCAGATCGGCTCGGCTGCTGGGCCAGAAGCGCGTGCCGCGTCCGCCGGCGAGGATGACGGCGTGAAAGTGCCGCCGCACACTCATGGCGCGCTCGGTGCATGGGCACGGATAAGCTGGAACGTACGGCTCCAGCGGGTCTTGCCAAAGAAGTTGAACAGAATATCCTGCAGATGACTGAGCGAGATCCCGGCGTCCTGGAGACGTTCCGTGGGTGCGTCATACGACCAGTAGATGACCAGCGGCTTGCCGATGATGTTTTCCCTCGGGACGAAGCCCCAGTAGCGGCTGTCGAGCGACTGGTCGCGGTTGTCGCCCATGGCGAAGTAGCTGTCCGGCGGCACCACGACTTCGCCGCCCGAGACATGATTGCGCAGCAAACTCAAAACACGGGTATCCGCTTGCAAGTGGGGTTCGCCCGCTGCTGGAAAATTGTCGCGGTAGGGGTCGATGTAGGACGCCTTGTGAACCACGTACGGCTCGTCAACCAAGGCGCCGTTCACATACAACTGCTTGTCTTGCAGGCGGAGTCGGTCGCCTGGGATACCCACAACCCGCTTGACGAAGGTTTGCGACAAGTCAACCGGGTAGCGGAACACAATGATGTCCCCGCGCTGGATGTCTTGATAGGGCAGCACGTATTTCCCCACGCCGCCATGCGGTGAAAAGGCCAGCTTGTCAACGAGCAGATGGTCGCCAATGAGCAGAGACTCCTCCATCGAACCGGTTGGGATGACGAAGGCTTGGACCAGGGTCGTGGTGCCGAAGAGCAACAGGACGATGGTGACAGTCCACTCAGCGATCACGCCGCGCCGCGGCTGGTCCGTTCTCTCTTCAACTTCCTTGGCCGGCTCAGGCTTTGATTCCGGGCCCTGCTTTTTGTTGGTCACAGACAACTCACTCCTCGATGCAAGTCCTCATTCTAGCCAAAAGCTCCCGGACGCCATGATTGTCAATTGCATCGCACCACACCGTTCGACTGTACCCAGCTGGCCCGCAACCATGCCCGACCCGCAATCGGCTGTAACCATCCCCCGGCCCAGACCGCCAAAGAGTTCAAACTGCCGGCTGTTGACAAACCTTGAGACGGCCCGCGAGAATCCAGTAGACGTTTGACCAAGGGGGGTTCCAATGGCCAACCATCGCGGGGCATCCCGCAGACTCCGTTACTTCACGTCAGCGTTGCTAGCGCTGGCCGTCCTGCCGGCGACACTGCCGGCGAAAGAGAAACTGAAGCCCGAGCAGTTGGTGGCTCTTCATCTCGACTCGATCGGCCCCGCCGAGGCCCGCGCCGCCGCCAAATCGCGCGTCTTCCGGGGCAAAGGCATGTGGCGCGTCATGGTCGGCGGCCGGGGCCAGGTGCCTGGCAACGTGTTCCAGGCGTCCGACGGCACCAGCAGCAGCTTTCGATTCGACACGCAGGGCAACCCCAGCTACTATGGCGAGCACCTGATCTACACGGGCGAGGATGTCCGCGTATTTCAAGGCTTTCAGAATGGCCGGTCCCACCTCGGCGATTTCTTCGAATCGAACCACGTAATCCTACGTGAGGGCCTACTCGGCGGCGTGACCTCGACCGCCTGGGCTTTGCTCTCTGTCGACAGTCGCAACCCGAAACTCAAGTACTCGGGGCTTAAAAAGGTGGACGACCGTAAGCTGCACCGCCTCGACTACAAGGCCCGCAAGCGTGCGGGCAGCACGCGGATCCACCTGTTCTTCGAGCCGGAAACCTACCGTCACGTACAGACCAGCTATCGCTATGAGGTCCCGGCGGGTCTCGCTTCTGACCCTCAAGCCGCCGTGAACCTGGGCGCCGACCCTGACGCCTCGGCACGCCAGCAGCGCACCTATCTAAACGTCACCGAGACCTTCTCGAACTTCCGGGAGATCGACGGCCTGATGCTGCCGGCGAATTGGACAATCCACTACAACCGGACCGGCGCCGGCTCGGTTGTCTCGGAATGGGAAATGGGCTTTGCCAGTGCGGTCCACAACGAGCCCATCGACCCGAGCTATTACACTCCGGGCACGAAGGCCCCATAGCTGAGCGTGTTGCGGGACAGATTTGGCTACTGCGCCGCGTAGCCGGTGCGCGTTCTCACCTTCGCGTCGGGACGTGCTACCTTCACCTCGACCGCGCGCCACGAGCCGTCGAAATGTTGGTTCTTCGGATAATACGCCAGCGTATAAACGCTGCGTAGTTCTTTCGAAACCTGCACGAACGGGTCGATGTCGCTCACCGACTTCGCCGAGAAGACCCGTCCGCCCGAGGCGGCTGCCAGTTTCTCCATGTTCGACTTTGCTAGTTCCGCGACGTTCCCCGGGTGCCGGCGCGATGAGCCGTGCCCCAGCAAGAACGGGTAGATGAGCGTCTCGACTTGCCCGGCAGCGTCCAGTTGGTCCGGGAAGGTCACGTTCGATGCCGATGCCAGTACGCCCGGGGGCCCCTGAACCGTCGCCACACGGCACCCAAGCATCGACAGGAGTGTCGATGCGGCAGACGTGGGCGCCCGCGCCACAACCCCGATAAGGCGCACTGCGGGTGTAGTGTCTCATGTTGTCGTTGACCTCGACGTTGTTTTTGCGCTGTTGGGCGGCGATTACCTCCCCAGTACCTCCGCCGCTAAGCGGCTCGGAACGGGTGCCACCGGGGTGCGGTTCGTTCCGTAATTCGTCCTGAGGGCTTCGGCGGTGCTCAAGCCCTTTGTTTTCACGGGGCCTTGGGTTCGTCTGTGCGGTCGGCCACTCATTCGTGATTCGTGATTCGTGAATCGTGATTCGTCGCCGAGCGTCGCTTGGGGGCTGGGCACGAACTCGGCGCGGAAGCCGATCGGGTTGGACGTC
>JAKZVK010000967.1:0-3340 GCA_047516085.1 Bryobacterales bacterium | reverse complement strand
ATCTCGGCCTCGTTCTCCGGCGCCTCGATGAAGATCACGTCGGCGCCGGCATCGGCAAAGGCTTGGCCCCGGGCGAGCGCCTCATCGAGGCCGAGGCTCGTGCGCGCATCGGTGCGCGCGATGATGAGGAAGTTGGGGTCGCTGCGCGCCTCCGCGGCGACCCTGATCTTCTCCACCATGTCCTCGATGGGGACGACGCGGCGCCCGGGCGTGTGGCCGCACTTCTTGGGCATCTCCTGGTCTTCGAGCTGGATCGCGCTGCAGCCCGCGTCTTCGTAGCCCTGCACCGTGTGGCGGACGTTGAGGAGGCCGCCGAAGCCCGTATCCGCGTCGCAGATCAGCGGCGAGGCCGTGCCGCCCGCGATGGTGCGGACCCGGCTCACGATGTCCGCGTAGCTGGCGACCCCCGCATCCGGCAGGCCGAGGTGGGAGGCCGCGACGCCGTAGCCGGTCATGTAGAGCGCGCCGAAGCCCATGCCGTCGGCGACCTTGGCGGAAATCATGTCGTAGACGCCGGGCGCCACGACGAACTGGCCGTCCCTGATCGCGCCGGCGAGCGCGGCGCGCTTCTCGCTCGCATTCATGGTCGTTCCTCCCTCTAGCCCGGATCGTTCACGCTTGACATGGCGTTCCAAGCGATGACGTGTTTCAAGGTCATGATTGATAGTGTCTGAAGTTGTATGCGGACTCGCTTTCTTTGCTTATGGCTGCGAGATATAGAGCGAGGTCCACGGTGATCAAGGGATTCGAATTCGAAACGACCTCTAGGAGAGCAGCATCCGTAAGGCCAAGTCGTGTGAACTCCCTGTTGTGACTAGCGGTTCTACTAGTCACAACGATCTCCTCATGCTCTTCGATAAGGATTCGAAGCACATCGAAAAAGCGTGATCGTTCGGGCTCTCCATGCTGGGCCAACAAGTTGGACGCCTCTGTAAGTGTATTGGGTGTGACAAGTATTTTATCCACTTGGTTTACTAGCTCGACTAAGGTTTCATAGTCCTTCTCCTGAAATTCACGTAGACGGCGATGTTTTGCGATCAATTTCGTGTCAGTTTCGCCAACGACAAGAAGCACAAGCAAGTTCGCATCGACAAATATTTTGGTGGGGAACATATTCCTACTGTGCCTCGGAAATATTCCAGTCTTTCACGGACAAGAAGCGGCCGTCCTCATCTCTGAGAATTACTATCTTGTATGAGCGTGAGTTCTCTCCACTAAGAACAGAGCCGACATTCCGATTCCATGGTCGAGAAAATCCAATAGTTATTCGCCAGAGTCCTTCTTCATCCAACTCTACCTCTTCAAGGCCCATGTTCAATATTCTTTCCTCTCCAAATAAGTCTTCGATGTGGCCCTTTGCTGTTACTACAGCTTGTTTGACGTCCATGTTTCCCTCCAGCTCCGGGCTCAGCCGCGATGGGCGTCGAGGAAGCCGAGCAGGGTCTCGAAATAGGCCTCCGGCTCCTCGAACATCGGCAGGTGGGACGAGTTCGGGAACACCTTGATCCGGGCGTTGGGGAGCGCCGCCGCGATCTTCATGGAGCACGCCGGCGTGAGCTCGTCGTGTTGGCCGCAGAGCACCAGCGCCGGCTGATGCACCCGGTGCAGATCGGGGAGCCAGTTCTTGTCCTTGATGCTGCCGGTGTAGCAGAACTCGTTGGGTCCCTGGATCGCCATGTAGGGCGCCATGTTCCAGTCGCCGAGGGAACGCATGACCGGGGCCGGCCACTCGTCGAGCCGGCACACATGGCGGTAGTTGAGGATGGTGATGGCCGCCTGGTAGGTGGGGTGCTCGAGGGTGCCCTCCGCCTCGTGGCGCTGCATCATCGCCTCGGTCTCGGGCCCGAGGGCCTGACGAAGGCGGTGCAGCTCGCTCACCAGGTGCGGAATGTCGCCGGCCCCGTCGGCCAGCGTGATGGTCTTGAAGCTCTCCGGGTAGGCCAGCGCCCATTCCTGGCCGAGCCACGTCCCCCAGGACTGACCCAGATAATGGACGGGGCCGAGCCCAAGCGCGGTGCGCACCGTCTCCGTCTCCTCGACATAGCGCTCGATGGTCCAGAGCGCCTCGTCGTCGGGCCGGTCCGACTTGCCGGTGCCGAGCTGGTCGAAGGACACGACCCGGTAGCCCTTGTCCGCGAGCCAGGAATGGCTGTCGCGCAGGTAGTCACAGGGGAGCCCCGGCCCCCCGTTGACGCAGAACAGCACCTCGTCGCCGGAGCCGAAGCTGTAGGTGACGACGTTGTAGCCGTCCACGGTGACGTTGATGGTCTCGTCCGGCGCGCGATCGTCCATCATGGCCTGCGTCTCCCTCCCCATGTGGCGCGGCGGAATATTCCACATTTGCAATGCGCCTCCAAGCCGGGCCGGCGGCGCGCGCCGGGGAGGCGGTCCCGCGTCGGCATACAGGGGGGCTTGGCAGGCCGGTCTTGCTCGTATATCCCAGCCCGTACGCCCCTCAGGGCCCGTGTATGGAAGCTGTCGTCGAGCGAGAGAGATGAGCGAAGCCAAGAGCAGCAAGAAGCGATCGAAGGCCAAGACCGAATCGGCGCCTAAGGCCGAATCGGCGCCCAAGACCGAATCGGCGCCCAAGGCCGAATCGGCGCCCAAGGCCGAGGCCAAGAGCGAGAGCGCCGATGCCACGCCCAAGGCCAAGGACGACGCCGCGAGCACGCCGCCGGAGTCGTCTTCCACCGACACGACGTCGTCGGACGGAGCCACGGACGCCGGCAAGGAGGCGGGTAATGACGCCGCCAAGTCCGCCCGCGAAGCCGTCGGCGGCAAGTCAGAGGTTCACTACGGCTACTTCTCGAGCGTGAGGACGCCCGAGTACCGCAGCGGCTGGGACTCGATCTGGGGCAACCGAAACGGGACGAACGGCGAGGACGAAGACGAGGCGCCCCGGCAGCGCCAGGCGGCGCACGCAGGCCGGCCGGCAAAGGCACGCAAGCGCCGGGAGCCCATCACCGTCACCCTCGACCTCGACGCGCTTCCGCCCGCGCTCAAGGACGGCCTGGTCGAGATCGCGCGTGCCGAGCTCAAGAAGTCCCGCGTGAGCTACGAACGCCGCGACAAGGCCGGCGCCATCGACTGGCGCATCACCTGCCGCGTGGATTGAGGGCGTAGCCCGAGACCGCAAGACTTACGGTAAGGGGAGGACCGGGCCGGCAGGCCCGGAGCGCGCGACCGCGCGCCGCGCGAAGCGCGTAGCCAAGCTCGCGGAGCGAGCGCCCGGCGATTGAGGGAAATGAATGAGCGCAGGCGATATCCGTTGCCAACGGGGAAATGTCGGTTCATCTGTAGGGAGACGACCTACGGGGGGCTGAGGCAATGCTGAGGTTTG
>JAKZVK010000966.1:0-3881 GCA_047516085.1 Bryobacterales bacterium | reverse complement strand
AAACGGCCGCAACATCGCGAGCAGGACCACGCGGCCGGCCGGATCGTTGAAGGACGCGAGCGATAGCGCGGCGTTACGCCGCACGATCGGCTGCGGGTCGTCGAGCATCTCGTGGAGCTTGTCTCGGAAAGGCTTCTCCTGAACGTCCTGCCCCATCACCCAGGCAGCGGTGAGGCGCAACTCGGGAAGCGAGTGATCGGCCAGCTCGAGAATCTGCGGGTACCATTGCTTGGCTGCCTGCTTCGCCGCAGCGTCGCCCTCGGTGATGCGGCCCGAGATCTGCGCCAAGGCATGTTGCGCCTTGCGAGGCTTGTCTCTGTCGGCAAGATACTCGGCGATCTCTTCGTTGTCGAGCGGACGCCCGAACCAAGTGTCGTGCCAGAACAACGCCGGAACGACAACGAACAACACGGCCATGAGAGTGACCATGATGGTGACGCGGCGGGGTACGGGGTGCTCGGCCGGAGTGTCTTGCGCGGTCAATTCACTCAGTATATCGGCAGCAGGTTCACCTTCACTCAAGGCTCGCATCTGTCGCCGCGTCGCAGGGGAGGGTTCGCTAGGTAAAACCGCATGAGTTTCCGAGCGCCCGGTATCCCGGCGCAGCCGCTGCCATTCGCCACTCAAAAGCCGCGAAGCGGCGTTGGACGTTAGCCTACGGGTGCAGCCGTCTGCGGCGGAACCCTAGGAAACGTTATCAAGAGAAGGGGAGCCCTGAAAGGGCGATGGAACGATGGCTCGTTGCCTCTTGAACAAAGTGCCAACTCCAACGCCCCTTTCAGGGCTGAAGAGGTATGAGGGGGCCGGAAGCCTGGGTTTCCGGCTTCGCCTTTCACTCAGGGCTAACATCCAACGCCGCTTCGCGGCTCCATGCGCGACCGGAATCAGGGGCGCAGTTCGGCGCTCTGCTGGCCCAGACCGAGGATGGCCTGGAATTCGGGATTGTCGAGGAGCGGCTCGAACAGCGGCTCTTCGAGGATCTTCTTGCGCTTGCGGTAGCCGTCTTCGATCGCCCGGCGAAGGCTCAGCAGGGCCTTGTCGTAGATGCCGGCGCCGGCGTAGGCCTTGGCCATGTAGTAGTAGTATTTCGCCCGGTCCTGCACGGAGCGCTCCTGAAGCAATGTGCCGAAGGTGCCGCGCGCGTCGAACACCATGGGGTCGAGCTGCAGCGCGGTGAGGAACTCTTCGGAGGCCTTCTTGTACTTGCCCCGGCGGAAATAAGCGGTCCCCAGATTGCTGTGAATCGAGGCCGAGCCGGGACTAATCTTCAGAGCTTTGCGGTAGGTCTTGGCGGCCTTCTTGTGCCGGCGTTCGGCATAGTAGACCGTCCCGAGGTTGTTGTGCGCGTGAAAAAACCGCTTGTTGAGTTTAATGGCCCGCTGGTAGTGGCGCTTGGCCTCGGACAGTTTCGTGAGGTGGTGATAGGCGATGCCGAGTTTGTTGTACACGCGATAGTCGCGCGGTTGAGCGACGAGGGCCTTCTCGTACGTCTCGATGGCCTCGCGGTACATCTTGCGCGCCATGTGGATGTCGGCGCGCGTTTCGTCGGAGAGTTCGGCCTGCGCGGACAGGCTGGGCGCGGCCTCCTTGGTGCGGTCGACGAGCTGCGGCGGGAGAAGGACACAGAGCAGAACCATCAGTGCGGACATAGGCTCCTCCGGTCGCCTTCAGCCCGCATCTCAGGGTCGGATGTTGTCCGATGGAGTTGCGATGCAGCCAAAGGCCGCTTGGCCCCCTCATTAGAACATAGGGGGCAAGCGCTGAGGCGAAATGATGTCTGAGGTAATCTACCGGTAGGTTCCCAGTTTCAACTTCGCCCGTTCCATGGGCTTCCTGTAGCACCGTGTAGGGGTGGACCTCTGCGTCCACCTAACCGCCTTCTAGGCGGTTTCCGCGCGAAGCGCGTTGTAGGCCGGCTGTTTACGCCGGTTCGGCGGTTGGGCGGACGCAGCGGTCCGCCACTACAAGTGTCACCTTTGGCCCTGCCAGTTCAGGGCCCAGAGGGTACCGCACTCACCTAACGAAATACGTCGAGGATGCGTCCGAAGAAGCCCTTCTTGCGCTCGGACTCTTGCCCCCCAGGCGTGGGAGGCATCTCGACCGGCGGCGGTACTTCGATCACTAGCGGAGGAGGCAGGGCTTCTTCGCCGGCGTCTTCGACCGCGGCGACGGTCTTGCCGGCTTTGGCCTTGTCGCTGTCCCAGCCGGCCACGTTGGTCGCCAGCAGCAAACGGCGACCGCCACCGCCGTGCAGGTAACAGAAGCTGGTGGGCTGTGAGCCGGCAATGAAGACCTCGGCGGCGCGGTTCGGACAAGCGTAGGTGGCCAGCTCATTGGTGTCGAGGTCGATCTGCGCGCTCACGATGCCGTCCACGGGTTCGAACGGCTCGGGGTTTCGGTACTCGCGCAAGGCGTGGGCGCGCTTCATGAACTCGGTCCAAATCGGCAAGGCGGAGTGCGCGCCTTCGAGAGCGAGGTCAGTGTTGTCGTCGAAGCCGACCCAGGCGACGCAAACCAGTTTCGAAGTGTAGCCGACGAACCAGCCGTCGTCATCGGTGCCGGTCTTGCCCGCCGCCGGCTCGGTGAACCCCATGGCGCGAACGCGGACAGCGGTGCCTTTGCGAATCACGTCCTCGAGCATGTGCGTTACGACGTAGGCCACGCGGGGGTCGAGAACGTCCTGCGACCGGGGCTGGTTGCGAAGCAGCACGCGGCCGGTCTCGTCGCTGACGGATCGGATGAAGTAGGGCTCCATGCGCCGACCGCCGTTGGCGAAGATCGTGTAGGCGGCGGCGATGTCCAACGGCGTGACCTCATACGCGCCGAGCGCAACCGCGGGGGTGGGCAGAATGTTCGCCCCTAAGCCGGCGCGCTGCGCCAAGTCGGCAACGCGGTCGAAGCCGGCCAGCTCGGCCACCTTGACCGTGGCGATGTTCATCGACTTGGTCAGGGCCGTGCGTAAAGTGATGAGGCCGTAGATCTTGTTCGAGAAGTTCGCTGGCTCGTAGGGCTTGTCGTCCCACCAGAACGTCGTCGGGACGTCGTCGACGGTGGAGATGGGCGTCAGCACGTCGCGCGACACCGGCGCGAAGAGATCATCTTCCTGGTCGATCGCGGTACTGATCGCCGCCGCGTAGACGAACGGCTTGAAGGCGGAACCCGGCTGGCGATACGCCAAGACGCGGTTGAGTTGGCTCTCGCCGTAGTTCCGGCCGCCAACAATGGCCTTCACCTCGCCCGTTTCCGGATCCACCGCGACCAGGGCTGCCTGCGCCCGCGGCGCCGGACCACTCACCGGATACCCGAACGCGGCGTACTTGCCGCGGCGGTGTTGCCGCTCGACCTTTTCATCCACGTCGGCCATGGCGACGCGGATCGCTTCGACCGCCGACTTCTGAAGCTGCATGTCGAGCGTGGTGTAGATGCGGTAGGACTGCGTGATCAGCTCTTCGCGGCCGAAGTTGGATTTGAGAGACCGGTTGACCAGATCGACGAAGTACGGCGCGTTGCTGTACTCGATCTTTCCGCCCGCCAGCTCGATCGGCTGCTGCACGGCGGCCTTGTAGTCTTCGGCGGTGATAAAGCGCTCACGCAACATCGCGCCCAGCACGGTGTTGCGGCGGTTCTTGGCGCGCTCGGGGTGCCGGTAGGGGTTGAGATAGCTCGGCCGCTGAACCAAGCCGGCTAGCAGCGCCGCTTCGTCGAGCCGGAGCGCGCGGATGTCTTTGTCGAAATAGGCCTCGGCGGCTTCGCCCATCCCCATGACGTTGAAGCTGCCGCGGCGGCCGAGCGGAATCTGGTTGGCGTAGAACTCGAAGATCTGCTCTTTGGTGAGCCGCATCTCGAGTTGCAGGGCGATCATCAACTCGGCGAGCTTGCGC
>JAKZVK010000965.1:0-29174 GCA_047516085.1 Bryobacterales bacterium | reverse complement strand
CTCCAAGGCCTCACCAGCCTCGAGTCGCTCAACCTCATGCAGACCAACGTGACGGACCTGACCCGACTCCAAGGCCTCACCAGCCTCGAGTCGCTCAACCTCATGCAGACCAACGTGACGGACCTGACCCCGCTTCAAGGCCTCACCAGCCTCGAGTCGCTCAACCTCATGCAGACCAAGGTGACGGACCTAACTCCTCTTCAAGACCTCACAAGCCTCCAGTCGCTCGACCTCAGCTTCACGCTGGTGACGGATCTGACCACGCTTCAAGGCCTCACCAGCCTCCAGTCGCTCGACCTCAGGCGCACGGCGGTGACGAACCTGACCCCACTCCAAGACCTCACCAGCCTCCAGTCGCTCGACATCAGGGGCACGGCGGTGGAAGACCTGGCCCCACTCCAAGGCCTCACCAGCCTCCAGTCGCTCGACCTCAGTAGCACGAATGTGAGGGGCGAACAGGTCAAAGCGCTGATAGTTCGACTTCCGAACCTCACAATCGACGGGGGGCTCTAGGCCAGAATCTCGTGCACGACTCGGCCGTGGACGTCGGTGAGGCGCTGCTCGCGGCCGCCGAAGTTGTAGGTGAGTTTCTCGTGGTCGAGGCCGAGCAGGTGCAGGATCGTGGCGTGTAGATCGTGGATGGTGACGGGGTTGGTCGCGACTTGGTCGCCCAACTCGTCCGTCTCGCCGTAGGTGACGCCGCCCTTGACGCCGCCACCGGCCATCCAGATCGTGAAGCAGAATGGATGGTGGTCGCGTCCGTCGCCGTTGCCGGTGTCGCGCGTGCGCCCGAACTCGCCCGACCACACCAGCAGCGTCTGGTCGAAGAGGCCTCGTGACTTGAGGTCCTCGATCAGCGCCGCGATGGCCTGATCGGTGACGAAGGCGTTCTTTTCGTGGTCCTTCTTGAGACCGGTGTGCTGATCCCAGGTGCCGTTCATGCCGAACAGGTTCGGGCACGTCACCTCGACGAACCGCACGCCGGACTCGACCAGCCGCCGCGCCCGCAGGCACTGCAATCCGTACAGCCGTTTCGGCTTGTCTTCGGAATCGAGCCCGTAGAGCTTCTTGGTCGCTTCCGTTTCCTTGGCCAGGTCGAGGAAGGTCGCGGTCACTGCCCTGCCGCTGGCGAGACGGCTGCTCGAGATCGATAGTCGAACCGTAGCTGCCGAGCTGTTGGTTGATGAAGTTGCACAGCACCTGCGCGGCGGCATCCTGCTCGCCACAGACGACCAGGGCTTGCCCACGGGTGATCCAAAGGTGATCCGCCAAACGGTCCAAGTCATTCGCGGGGACCGGCGACTCGGCGAGGCCGTCGGCTTCAAACGGAACCCCGGCCCGTTCGGCAATGCGCGCGGCTAGCCACTACGTCCTGCAAAGTAACGCCGCCCGCTTCGCAGCCTCCTTCGGTCCAGAGCACTAACGAGGCCGGAGGCACCGGCTCAGATCCGGTTGGCTTCGATGGGAACGGCGCCCCCGCGGCCTCGACACCCCTCTGCCGCAGGCACGCGGTAAGCCGATCCGCATCTCCGCCCACCACCCGCACCGAGCGGGGCCTCAGAGTGCGGACGATCCCGTCAGCGAGTCGCTCCTCATAGCTAGGGGTCGGGCTCATGCCTTTGCCTGCAGCGGCCACGCTCAGAAGCCGAAGCGTTCGAGGTTGCGTGCGATGATGATGGCAGCAACGATCTTCGGAACGTACTTGCGCGTCTCGGCGGGCAGGGCGCGGACACAGCACAGATACCAGGGGTTACGCTGTTTGATTGGGTCTTCCGCACGACGCGTGGCGCGTCTTACTGTGGTGGAGGCCAAGTTGTAAGCAGCCATGGCAAGCATGACCGAACTGCCTGAGCCAAAGTTCAAGATGAGTTCAGGCATGCAGCGCGTCGCCGCCCGGGTCGATGTGTCGACGTCGTGGCGCTCGTCCACGCCCGGGTCGACCTTCATGCGGTAGTAACGAGCCGCCGCCTCGGTGAACTGCCAAGGACAGCTTAGCAAAGGCCGCATCGTTCCGGCACCACCGAAGGCGAGGCTGCCGCTGGTAGCCATAAACTCTCGCATCTGCCCCAGCCTGAGACCTTGAGCATTCTGCATGGTGACTCGCTAGCATTCACCCGCGGCGTGCCCTGACCCGACCACCGTATTCTCAGGATCATCTTGTATTGGAAACACTCCTCCCGTTCAGGATCATCTTTGAATTGGGCAACTCTGTGATGGCCCGGGTTCTTTTCAGTGCGCTACGCTGTGCGTTGCCCGCCGCTCAAAGAGACATGTGCGCCGACGAGAATGGTAGACCGCACTAGGGGACTAATGCCGCGTGGTCGCAGCGCTGATCGTGGGAAGGTTAGGGTTCTGCCGTCCGCGAAGGCACCTCAAAACGGGGCTGACGGAGCACGCCCCGACGATCACGTTGACCGGCCTGAACCAGCCAGCCAAGGGAACGAAGGAATCGTCGTGGCGGGCATGCACCGGACTGGCACGTCGGCCGTTACGCGTATTCTGATGAACCTGCGATGCTGTTTGCCATCAGACCCGATCCCACCGAGCAAAGACAATCCAAAGGGGAATTGGGTGCCACGGGGGATTGTTGAGACTCATGAGGAGTTTCTCCACGCCATTGGTCGAACTTGGAGTGACCCTCGCCCGCTGCCCGAGCAGTGTTTCCTGGGAGGGCCGGCGGATGAAGCCAGAAAACGACTGGCCCAGCTTGTCCCAGTACCGCTCTGACCGGCTTAATCATCTCCTCGGCCGACGACGACGAGAGTCGTTCAAACCTCACCCAGGCTCTCGGCCAGGCGCGTGTGGCCGATTCGGCTTCGAGATAGTGACGCAGCCAAAGCAGCAGGCCCTTGCTCTTGCTAAAACCGTCCCGCTCCGCTAGCGAGTCGGCAACCCGTGCGGAAGAGGTTGGGCCTGGAAGCGAGTCTCTACCAAATCCTACAGATTCTCAGCGTTACCCTATTTGAGAAAACGCCCATTCTACAGGCCTTGCAGGCGTCCGACTCACACCAAAACTTACTCGATGACGCCAACCAGACTGTTTCTATTCGACTTTTAACCGGACAGTAGTGGCCTCGCCTATAATCAGGCGGTGATGCTCACGCGAAGAGAGTGGGGCTTTGCCACCGCTGGCGTGGCTTTGGGCGGCGTAGGCTGCTCGTCGCCCGATCCTGGTTCGCCTGATGCTGGGTCGGCCACCCCGGCCGCCGACATCGAACAAAGAACTCTGCTCGAACGCTCGATCGTCGTCGATCTGCATTGCGACACGCCCATGCTCATCAGCGCCGAGGGGTACGACCTCGGCGAGCGTCACGACTATGGCCAAGTCGACATCCCGCGGATGCGGCAAGGCGGCGTGACGGGCATCTTCTTCTCGATCTGGACCAGCGCCACGGCGCGCTCCCCGACCGCCTCGGTCAAGAAGGCCCTCGAGATCATCGACGACGTTCTGGTCGAGGTCCGCCGCCACCCCGAGGATCTCGCGCTCGCAACGACCAGCGCCGAGATCGCCGCGGCCAAGCAACACAACAAGATTGCCGTCTTGATGGGGGTCGAGGGCGGCCACATGATCGACTCCAGCCTTGGCGTGCTGCGGACCTTCTTCGAGCTGGGCGTCCGCTACCTCACCCTCACTCATAACGGCCACACGCCTTGGGCCGATTGCGCCGCGCTGAAGCCGCAATCACGGGGCCTCACGGAGTTCGGTCGCGAGGTCGTGCACGAGATGAACCGGCTGGGCATGATGGTCGACATCTCACACGTCTCAGACGACACGTTCTACGATGCCCTCGATACATCGTCCGCGCCGATCATCGCATCCCACTCCTGCTGCCGCGCCATCGCCGATCACGGCCGCAACATGACCGACGACATGCTGCGCGCGCTGGCCAACAACGGCGGCGTCGTTCACATCAATTACTTCAACGGCTTCCTCGACCACGAGCGCAACCCGTTCACGAGCGCTCTGAAGGATCTGGACGCAAAAGCCGCCGCCGTCCGCGAGCAGCATGCTGGTGACCAGAAGCAGCAGTCCGTTGAGCTACGTAAAATCGACCAGGAACGCCTCCAGCGCGTGGGCCGGGTTCCGTTCTCCAAGCTGCTGGACCACTTCGAACACGCCGCCAAAGTGGCGGGCCTCGATCACGTTGGGATGGGATCGGACTTCGACGGCGTGAGCGATCAGTTGCCCGAGGGGATGGAGGACATCTCAAAGATCCCCAATCTCATCGCCGGCTTGCAGGAGCGCGGATTCAGTGACGACGATATTCAGAAGATTCTGGGTGGGAACACGCTACGGGTAATGAAGCAGGTGGAAGCATCCACCGGATGATCGGCCGCCACAAGAATGGCGTTAACCCTCTGAAGGATGAACCATGTCGTTGTCATTTGCCCAGCGGAAACCGCCTATTGCGGCCGGCTTCTGCCAAAAATCCTCCACGACCCGATCACCAAGATCGGCAACAGGAACAAGGCCCAAAAGCCATAGGTAATCAAGCCGTACCCATCGCTAATCAGCTTGACCAGCCCAAAGCGGTCCGCCATCCAGATCGCCACCACCAGCAAACCCGCCGTAACGCCCAATCGGTGCCAGGTTGACATCGTCCGGCCACGCTCTTTCATGACGCCGGCGATCCGTTCGTTGAAGCCATGGATCATGCCGGTACCCGTCTCGATGAACGTGCCGAACAGAATGATTTGGAAGAACGTCTGGAACCACGGCATCCCCAGGCCGGTGAGAACGAAGTTGGCCGGAATCGCCTCTTCCGTAATGGCCGGATAGTTGGCCAGAAACGCCGTGTAGATCAGCACACCTGGGAACATCGCAATCAATCCCGCCAACGCTCCCGCGCCGAACGCTTCACGCCGATGTTCGAGATGCCGCAGCGCGAACAGCATGGCCGGCAGCGCGGCCAGGTTGTAGGCGCCGTACTTCAACCCCCCCAGGAGCCACCCCGAACCTTCTTTCCACACCGTCATGTTGCTGAAGACCGCATCGCTCGACTCCCTGAGAACGAGCACGATCACGATAAAGTAGACAACGTAGAGCCCCAACGACCAGACCGAAAAGAACTTCTCGATAAGACTGCTGCCCGAACTGGTGAAAAGAGCAACAAGCGATATCAAGATGAGAGTACCGACGATACGAGGCCAGCCGACGGTTTCGTTGAGCAGCTCTCCCGACGCCGACCCGACCACCGCCGTCGTCAGAATCACCGACAGCACGTAGAGCACCTCGAACACCATCCAGCCGCGGCCCAGCAGGGAGTTCAGAAACGTCCGGTAGTCGTAGTGCCGACCTAGCCGGGCCAACTCGAAGCCCAGCGCCAGGATGACGGCCCATACCACCGTGGCGACGAGCATGCCCAGGTAGCCGCCCGCGGGGCCCTCGCTGAGAAAGAACTCGACCAACTCTCGGCCGGTCCCATAACCGCCGCCGATCACAATCGACTGAAAGACAAAGCCAGGAAGAAGATACTTTCTGTAGAAGTTCAGCATGTCTGGGCCAAAAGGGGCAAAGAATGGGGTCCTGTTGTTCTCAGTCGTCCTTCGGACGGATAAAGCCGATGGGACGCTTTTTCTTCGGCTCGGGCGGTTCGAGCAGTTTCTGGACGTGCTCGGAACAGCACGGCGATCTGACCGTCGTGCTGGCTCACCTTGCGGGCCAGTTGTTTGTTGCCGGCCAGCATCTCGCCCAGCCGCACCAAGGCACGTATGATCCCAATGTTGACCTCAACAGCCCTGTTGCCGC
Source organism: Bryobacterales bacterium (assembly GCA_047516085.1). Lineage (GTDB taxonomy): Bacteria > Acidobacteriota > Terriglobia > Bryobacterales > UBA6623 > JAKZVK01. Next base: position 23,425 of record JAKZVK010000965.1, on the reverse strand, counting down.
GCAGGATGCCAGAGAGCAGCGCTACGCCGGGGACTTCGCCTTGACCATGTCCCACTGTGCCGATCGGCCGAGTCGGTGTCAAGGCGGCACCGGTCGCGACTTGCGACCACTCAAGAGCCGCGAAGCGGCGTTGGATGTTAGCCTGGGGTGACGCCGTCTTCGGCGGAACCCTAGGAAACGTTAACAACAGACAGGAAGGGCGATGGGTATGAGGTCGAACGGGTCGACTACCCGTGGTGAAACAAGCAACTGCCATGCCGATGAAGAATCCACCTCACCCCGGTCGATCGGTGCGTGTTGATTGTCTGGAACCGCTCGGCCTGTCGGTGACGGAAGCGGCCAGGGTGCTTGGCGTCAGCCGGGCTGCACTATCGCGCCTGATCAACGGCAAGGCAGGCGTCTCTCCGGAAATGGCTATTCGGCTATCGAAGGCGTTCGGCTCAACGCCGCAAAGCTGGATCAGGATGCAGGCGGCCTTCGATCTTGCGCAAGCCCAAGCCCGCGAGGATGAGATCCAGGTTGAACGCTACCAGCCGCGGCCAGCGGCGTGAAGGAGCCGGACCGATGAACGAGAAGAACATCAGAACGTCGTGTGACAACTGGCTGCACGAAGAGAGCGTGCTTAAGAATTCCGGTCGGGGTCCATCCGTTCGTGCAGCACGCGGATGATGTGAATAGCAGGCGGCGTCACGATGTAGTAGACGATGTGGCGGTTGATCCGGAGCGAGCGGTATCCTTCCCGGATCTGATCGCACCGCTGGCCTAGTTCGGGGTTTCGGCCAAGCTGTTTGATGCCCTTCTCGAGTTCATCGAAATACCGCTCAGCCTGGACCTCTCCCCACCGCTCGTGGCTGTAGATCCAGATTTCGATCAGGTCGTTTTCTGCGCGCGCATGCTTGAGGATTTTAAGCATTCGCGGGCGCCAACCCTGCTTTCTGTCTCGCTTTTGCCTTGATTGCTTCCATATTCAATTCGCCCGCGTCGCCGCTTTCCTCGCCCTCGATCAAGGCTTGGCGCACGGCCTGAACCGTCTGCTCGTGCTCTTCGAGCAAGCGCAGGCTGGCGCGGACAACCTCACTGGCCGAGCCGTAGCGCCCGCGTTTGATCTGCTCGCTGATGAACCCTTCAAAGTGGTCGCCCAACGAAATGCTGGTGTTCTTGGCCATGGGTGGACACCCCTGTGTATACCAACATATACCATTTATTGGTATCTATTCGCAAGAGGCTTTCGGAACTGGCCCGCCCAGGCGTAAACGTCCTGGAAGATGTGACCGTGAACGGCTTTCAGGTGTTTAGCGTCGAACGAACCGCCGATCGGCTTGCTACTCAGCTCCTTGAGCCGCCGCCCGGTCGCGTCGGCCTCGAAATCCGCGAGGTCCTTGGGACCGCGGAGGTCACGCAGGTTTCTGAGAACGCTCGTCCCTGGGTAGACGTACGGGTCCATATTTCCGGTCGTGGAGAGCGTCTATCGCTGCGCCCATCTCAGCCTCCGTCAACTCGCCGTCGACGTGGCGCTCAAAGATCGCCTTGGCTTCGTCGGAGGGTTCAAGGCCTTCCATGCGCACGCTGGCCAGAGCGTCATCCATCTGTCTGGCCCGTTCCGCGCATTCTTGTGAGATCGCTTTCATTTCGCAAGTCGTTTGTCATCAATTACTTTATCACGAGAATCGGTTCGCGTGACCGGTCTATCGGTGCGTGTTGATTGTCTGGAACCGCTCGGCCTGTCGGTAACGGAAGCGGCCAAGGTGCTTGGCGTCAGCGGGCTGCCCTATCGCGCCTGATCAACGGCAAGCCGGGCGTCTCTCCGCGAAATGGCTATTCGGCTATCGAAGGCGTTCGGCTCACGCCGCAAAGCTGGCTCAGCATGCAGGCGGCCTTCGATCTTGCGCAAGCCCAAGCCCGTGAGCATCAGATCCAAGTTGAACGCTACCAGCCGCGGCCGGCGGCGTGAAGACCGGCAGTCATGAGGAATGCGTTCCTTTTGACAAGTGTCGATAGACACTTTACGGTTAGGGTGTGATCAGGAGCTTCCGCCATCGCGGCCTGAAGCGTTTTTTGAGCGCGGTGACCGCAGCGTGATCCGGCCCGATCTGCAAGACCGGGTGGAAGCAATGCTCGCTCAGCTCGATGTCGCCAGCTCGCCCGAGGCGCTGCGCATTCCCAACTACCGGCTGCATGCACTCAAGGGCGATCGGAAAGGCTACTGGTCGGTGACGGTGAAGACGAACTGGCGCATCATCTTCCGCTTCGAAGGCGAGGACGTCTACGACGTACAGTTGATCGACTACCACTAACGAAAGGAGAAACCGCCATGCCGATGAAGAACCCGCCGCACCCCGGCAAAGTCGTGCGTGTTTCCTGTCTGGAGCCGCTCGGCCTGAGCGTGACCGAAGGCGCGAAGGTCCTCGGCGTCAGCCGTCAGGCGCTCTCGAACCTGGTCAATGGCCGCGCGGGCATGTCGGGTGACATGGCGATCCGGCTCGCCAAGGCCTTCGGTTCTACGACGGAAACCTGGATACGCCTGCAGGCCGCCTACGATGTCGCCCAGGCTCAAGCGCGCGAAGATGAGATCAAGGTCGAGCGCTACGAGACGCGGCCGGCGGCGTGAAGGAGCCGGACCGATGAATGAGAAGAACATCGGAACGTCGTTTGACAACTGGCTGCGCGAAGAGAGCATCCAGGAGGAAGTGACTGCCGGGGCGATCAAGCGTGTGCTGGCACGTCAGGTGGATGCTGCCATGGAACAAGACGGCCTCTCCAAGACCGAGATGGCGCGGCGGATGCAGACCAGCCGTAGCGCTCTGGACCGCTTGCTGGAGCCCGAGAACGGATCAGTCTCTCTGGCGACGTTGCAGAAGGCGGTCGCGGCGAGCGGGCGTCAGGTGCGGTTGGAGTTGGTCTGAGCTGGTGTGCGTTGCGTTACTGGTGATAAAACACCCTTCGCAACAGCTAACAGCAGAGCGGTAGAATGCGGTCGTCGTGGTCAGTTCGCCATCTAGCCGATGCGTTGCCCTAGCGATCTCGGCGTGTATCTTGGCTAGCAGCCTGCTTGGCCAATCCGACAACAACCTCAGCGCGAAAGTCGACGGACTGTTCGCGAAATGGGACAGGATCGACTCCCCCGGCTGCGCCGTCGCCATCATCCAAGATGGCGAGACCCTCTACACACGCGGCTATGGAGCCGCTGACCTAGAGCAGGGTGTCGCCATCGGCCCTCAGTCCGTCTTTGATATAGCTTCGATCTCAAAACAGTTCACGGCTGCCGCCATCGTGCTGTTGGCCCAAGACGGAAAGCTATCGCTTGACGACCCAATTCGCAAACACCTGCCTCAGCTCCCCGATTACGCGAACCCGGTCACGATCCGACATCTCATTCACCACCAGAGCGGAATGCCAGAAGTCGTCGATCTATTCGATCTTGCCGGTAGGAGGGAACCGGATCTGTTGACCGCAGCCGACGTGATGTCTCTGCTTGTCCGCCAGAAGGCTCTCAGCTTCGCACCTGGCGAACGATTCGTTTACTCCAACATCAACTACATCACACTCGGCTGGATCGTCGAGAAAGTGAGCGGGCAGTCGCTGCGCGACTTCACGGTGAAGCGCATCTTCGAACCGCTTGGGATGAAGAACACGCATTTCTCCAACGACCACGCCGAGATCATTCGCAATCGGGCCGGCGGTTACCGGACGGACGAAGCGTCCGGACGATTTCGACGAATCCTTGACAATCAAGATTACGGTGGCCATTCAAACTTGTGGACGACCGTAGAGGACCTAGAGCATTTTCAGGAATAGAATAGACAACTCTTGGGGCTGCCTAGCATCGACGCGCTAGCTTATAGCGAAAGCATCTTCGGATGCGGTTTACGTCATCTGTGAAACCGCTCTAGCCCTGTGGTTGAACAACTTTGAAGAGCCGCGCCTGGGAGGGGTGGCTTTTATTGAACAGATGCTCGAGATGGCGCCGCCGATTGCCCAGGGAGAGGGCACGCCCTACGCCTTTGGGCTCTACGTAGACGAATACCGGGGGCTTCGCAGGGTTTGGCACGCAGGCAGGTGGAGACATCGCTCCATGGCTGCGCTTTTTCCAGATCAAAGCTTCGGTGTGGTTTGTCTGTGTAACTCTCGGAAAATCGATCCAAGACCGCTTACTTTGCAGCTAGCGGACTGGTACTTGGCGGATCACATTGAGACGCACGTTGATCCTGCCCCTCGGGGGCAAGGCGAAGACGAACTCGCCCGCTACGAGGGGAACTACTGGTCGAGCGAGCGTCGCATGGCCGTCGCAATCGTCCTGAGCCGCGGCAAGTTGAAGCTAGCATCTTCTTCCGAGGATGATGAGATCGAACTCCGCCCGCACGGAAGCGGTCGATTTGTCCGGCCGGGCTTCCCGCCGCTCCCGCTCAGCGTCTTCTTCGAACCACGTAACGGCGGACCCTTGTTTGATCTCATCCTCACGCACGGTGGAGTGGACGACCGCTACGAACCACTTAGGCCCTACACCCCTGCCCAGGAAGAGATCGGGGCCTATGTCGGAGCTTACTACAGCGACGAGCTAGACGCCGTCTTTCGCATCACAGTCGAAGACGGCGGCCTGCTGGTGACTAGGCGCTGGCAATCGCAGCCCAGCCGGTTACAGCCGATCTTGCCTGACGTGTTCCAGGGCCGGTTGGGGTGTTTGACTTTCGAGCGGGACTCCACGGGTGCCGTTACAGGTTTCTCCCGAAGCAAGGATGATCTCAAAGTGCATTTCGAGCGGGTAAACCTAGACTGAACCGCTGAGAAAGCGGCGTCCATGGGCTCGATCCACATCGTAGAGCGACCGCTGACTCCTTCTGAGATCTAGTTGGTTCCGAGGGCCGTGTTCCCTCTTGATTTACTAGACGATAAAGTATATTATCGGCTAGCTGAGTCGGCCGCTCAGCCGCAGAATCGGCTTGCGGCGAGCACGCCTCAGGGAAAACGCTCGGCAACCGTCGTGAGGGCCGCTCTAGCGGCTCGTAGGGTCTCGTCAACCTCCGCGTCGCCGTGAACGGTTGATACGTACCAACGCCCGTCGGGTAAGAGATAAACCCCGTTGTCGAGCATGGCTTCGAGCCAGGCGCCCAAGCGACCCGAGGGCGGGGCGGTCAGCCCGCGAGAATCGGTCACCGCGCCTTCATCGGGGAAGACCAGCTTGAACACCGTGCCCACCCCACGGACCGTCACGTCCACCCCGGCGTCGGCGGCGGCCTGCCGGATGCCCTCCATCAGGTGTTCTCCCTGACGGTTCGCCGCGCTGAGGGCGGCACCGTCGTCGCGCGACAACTCGGCCAGGGTGGCTTCCGAGGCAGCGAGAACGGTCGGGTTGCCGTTGAAGCTGCCGCCGTGCAACACCGTGGCGTCTTCGATCAGCTTCATGATCTCGTAACGTCCGGCGATGACGCTGAGCGGGAAGCCGCCTGCGACCGCCTTGCCGAACGTCGCCAGGTCGGGCGTCACTCCATACAAACCTTGCGCGCCTTTCAAGTGCACGCGGAAGCCGGTGATCACCTCGTCAAAGATCAGCACGATGCCCGCGCGTTCGGTGATCTCGCGCAGCCCGGCCAGGTAGCCGTCCACGGGCAGGATGCAGCCGCCGTTGCAGAGGATCGGTTCGAGAATCACGCACGCGATCTCGTCGCCCGACTCGGCGACGGCCTGCTCAACCGCGCCGAGGTCGTTCCAGGGTAGGAAGATCGTGTCCGGCGGCGCCTCCATCCAGCCGTGGTAGTGGTTCTGGAAGCGGAGGATGCGCTTGCGTCCGGTGAAGGCGCGCGACAGGCGAAACGCGATCTGGTCGGCCTCGGTGCCGGTGTTGCTGAAGATCACGCGGTCGGCGCACGGGACGAGCTCGACCAGCCGCTCGGCGACGGTGATCTCGCCCTCGTGCTGCGCGCCGTAGTCCCAGCCGCGCCGCAGCGTGTCCTCGACGGCCGCGGCGATGGCCGGGTGTGAGTGCCCGAGGATCAGCGGACCCCAGGCCAGCGTGTAGTCGATGTAGCTGTTGCCGTCGACGTCGGTCAGCCGCGGCCCCTCGCCGTGGTCGAAGTACAAAGGGTGGGGCACGGACTTCGCCCGGAATGCGCTACTGACGCCGCTGGCGAGCGAGCGCTTGGCACGCTCCAGCATCTGCTGCGAACGCTGCCGTGTGGCGACTGCGGTAGTCGTGTTGGTTTCTGCCATGTTGGATGACCTTCCGGGATTGGGAACCGGCCGTTGGCGCGGAGCCGGCCCGCGCCGTCAAAGACAGGAATCCCGCCTCTCCCGCCCGATTTTAGCAACTTGCCGCGAGGGGCTCCGCCGGAGTTCCGGCGGGCAGGCGGGCCTGCAAACCTGTGTCGGTAAGAGTACCGACACGGCAGGTCTGGGGACCCGCGCCACACCGCCCCGCCTGGTGGGGCTCGAAGAGAGCGGATTTGCTTCGTCTCGCGCACCGGCCGGGTATGAGAGCAGAAGGGCTCAAACGCCCATGCCGGGGCTCGGACCGGTAGTTGGATGCATCAGGTTGCGCTGCGCGGGAAACCGCGGCCTCGTCTTAGTTGCCGATCTCAAACACGGCTCGGATCTTTCGCTTCACCCCGCGGTAGAAGGTTCCGTAGTAGGGACTCGCCAGGTTGGCTTGGACATCCTGTGGGTTGAAGGTGTTCAAGACGTTAAACAGCCGCAGGCCTGCGCGGAAGCGCCGCTCTTTGCCTTTGAACTTGATCACCACGTTCTTGGTGAGCTGCAAATCCACCGAGTTGAAGATTGGGAAACGGCCCGCACGGTTTCGCGCGCCGACAAAGTCGCGTTCCTCGTTGACGTTCGAATAAGGAAATCCGCTTCTCAGCTCCCATACCGGAATGGCGGTGAGGCCCAAAGGCAGTCCGAACTCCGTCCAAGTCAGAAGGCGATTCGGGACGTCGAATCGCAGCGGAGCCCGCTCGTTGGGGCGAATCAGGGCAGCCGGCGTCGGTCCGTAGATGGAGCCCAGGTCATTCAAGTCGCCGACCGACGAGGAGCGAACATAAGAACTGGTCACGTGACCGGTACCGCTGAGCCGGTAGCGCACCGTAACCTGATACTCGCGATAGTGATCCCGTCCGTCGTTGCTCAACGTAAGAGCGCCGTCCGTCTCATTCGAGTCGGTGGGGATGGTCGGGTTGATCAGAAAGTTACGGGTCGTTCTTCGCTGCTGGTAGCCGGCCCGAAGGAACAAGTTGTCTATCAGTTCGCGGTCCAATTGCAGGCTCCAACCCAAACTCCTGGCATTGCGGATTCTGCCGTCGATCCGCGGAATGAACCGCCGCACGGAGGTGACATCGCCTCCCGGTCCGTAACGGGTTTCGATGCGCTGCGGCAGCGATTCGAAGGTAGGCACAAGCAGGCTGACACGGTCGATGAACAGCCCAGCCCCGCCGCGGAGCACCGTGCGAGCCCCTCCCCCGAAGGCATAGGCAAATCCGGCTCGGTAGGAGGGGTTCCAGTCGGTAGCGATCGAGTCCCGTTCGAGCCGCGCACCCAGGTCGAGTGTGAGCGCTTCGGAGGCCGACCACTGATCTTGCAAGAACATGGAGAGGTCGCTCTTATTCGCACGCACCGTGGCCGAGGGAGTAAAACGTAACTCGGAAACCGGCTGGTCACTAACACCGAGCCAACTAACCGAGTTGAACGTCTGGTCGCCGCTATAGGACTCCAGTCCCAACTCGACGCCCGTCTTGAGTTGGTGCTTGCCGGTGCGAGCGAAGTGATAGTGCTCCGACAACTTGCGGCGAATCGTGTTACGGGCCTGGCGGTTGAAAAAAGCTCCGCTCGCGCGTTCGAGCCCGATCACCGACGGGTCGAAACTCAGCGGCTTCACGTCACTATCGAGATCCTGGTAGGAGAGGTGCGACAGCAGCAGCCCGCCGGACTCGAACTCGTGACTATCCTTCAGCGTTAGCAAGACCCCTCGCCTTCGCAGATCGGGCGTTGATTCCTGCGGCGTAAAGGCGTTGAGGCCGAAAAAATTGAGCTTCTCGGGATAGATCAGCAGCGTCACCGACGCGCGATTGCGGTCGGTCACAAGGGCATCGAACTGGTTGAAAACCGTCAACGCCTCTCGTTCCACATCTCGCTCGAGCAGCGGCAGGTTGGCGTCTTCCTGGTCGGCGCGGACGAATTGGTACTCGGTCGAGTGCAGCAGCGCGAACCGGCCTCCGCCGAAGGGAACGTTCACCGTGAGTCGCGGCGTGCTCGACTCGATCCCCATGATGGCGCCGTCCCTGCGCCGGATGCGCGGGGTGAAGTTCTGCAGATCGAACCGAAAATCCGACAAGTTGGCCGCGCGGGTCTCGACCGTCGACACGGCTCCAACAAAGCCGCCATATTGCGCGTCGTACGGAGTCGAAAGAACTTGGACGTTTGAGATGACGCTCAGCGGCAGGCCGATTTCAGAAGTCCGCGCGACCGGATCGGTGATGTCAACGTTGTTCAACTGCGAGCCGCTCTGCGACGCGCGAACGCCGTTCATGTTAATCTCGCCGGCTTGGCCTCGCAGGACGCCGGGGATGAGCGGCATCACGTCCTCGACACTACGATTCGCCTTCGGCGCGTTGTCGAGGGTGGAGACTCCCACGGATCCGGAGGAAGAGGTTTCGGTGGGATCGATCGCTATCGCGGACGCGGTGACCTCAACCGATTCGACGACCACCTCAACTTGCATTTCAATCTCGACGCGTAAGGGCTGTTCTTCCGCGGGCAGACAAAGAATCTCGCTCTGGCCGCTCATTCCGGGCGCTGCGCCGACGATGATATAGCAGCCCTGGACAACGCCCTCAAAACGAAAGATCCCGAGTTCGTCCGTTTGGACCGCTGCCGGCCCCGATCCTTCCGACTCCCCCTCCGCCGCTTCCGCAACGGAAACGGATTCAAGCCGCATCTCGGCGCCAACCGCCCCCAACCGCTCGCCGTCGGGCCCCGCGATCACGGCTTGTCCGACGATGGCAAAGGCCGGCTCCTGGGAGTACACCGTACCCGGGAGCAACCATAGAACTATCAGGGTCGTTATGAACGTGACCGCCAACGGTTTAGCGCGCCTCATTTGTCAGGGTAGCAGCCCGTTCTGACGATTTCCGGAAGACCGGTGACGGCGTAAGACCGACCGGCACGCCCCGGGCTTCCTCATCAGCCCGGATGCCCGTTGGAACCGGCCAACCGTTGGGCTCGGCGAGTGGTGCGAAGTTCCTGAGTCAACTGCGGGAGGTGCATTTCGAGCAGTTTGAGACGCTGACTTTCGGATCGCTCGGTCAATAGACGCTGCTTGAAAGGGAGTTCGAGCCGGATGGCCCCGGCCACGATGAAGCTGAGGTTGCCGGGCGGCTCGGCCGACTGCGTCAGCTCCGCCAACTCAGGCGGCAGCGTGCCGCCTTCGAGATCAATCACCTGATGCGCCAGCGTCGACACCGTGCTGACCAACTCGGGGTCAGGCTCCGGGGACGGTTCGTCGTCAAAGAACTCGACACGGCCTTGCAGATAGGCACGGCTTTGGTCAATCTCGGCGATCGTGAACCTCCTCACGCCACGGGCCTCGATGTCGAAGCGGCCGTCGTCGTAGCGCTGGGTGACGCGTTCGACTATGGCCGTGCAGCCGGCCGCAGTCAGTTTCTGGTCGAGCACCAGGACGACGCCGAACGTGCTTTTGCGTTCGATCGCCTCGCCAATCATCTCGCGATAGCGCGGTTCGAAGATATGAAGTGGCAACAGGACGCCGGGCAGCAGAACGACGTCGAGCGGGAAGAGCGGGAGTAGGTCCGGCGTCGCCATGCTACATTATGGCTTCCCTGAAGGTGTGCCGCCCCCCCTACGGCCGAATCTGCAGGACGGACCGCTGCAGGGCGTCCCACGTCATGATCACGAGCTTTTCGGGCAAGACGGTTCTGATTACCGGCGCGTCGTCGGGTATCGGGCGGGCGCTGGCTCACCGGCTGGGCGCCGAGGGAGCGCGGCTCATCCTGACCGCGCGGGCACAAGAGCGGCTCGAACAGGTTGCGGCCGAGGTGTCGCCGGCCGAGGCGGTCGTCTGTCCAGCCGATCTGTGCGACGCCGCATCGATAGAAGCGCTATGCGGCGAGGTGCGAGAACGCTTCGGCCGCATCGACATTCTCATCAACAACGCCGGCGTGGGCCTCTACGCGCCGTCGTATGATTCGTCGCCCGAGAAGGTGCGCCGGTTGTTCGAGTTGAACTTCCTGGCGCCGGTGGAGTTGACACGGCGTCTCGCCCCGGCGATCCCGCGTGGTGGGGCGGTGGTGAATGTCAGCTCGATTGCCGGGAAGGTCGTGCTGCCGTGGCTGACGCTCTACTCCGCGTCGAAGTACGCGCTCAACGCCTTCTCCGACGGGCTGCGGATGGAACTCAGCAAGCGCGGGATCTCGGTGTTGTGTGTCTGTCCCGGTTACGTAGATACGCCTTTTCGCGAGAACGTGCTGCAGGGGACCATCCCTGAGAAAGTGGCCGGGCAAAGCCGCTTCTTGATCACCGCGGACGAGTGCGCCCAAGCCACTCTTGACGGGCTGCGCAGAGGGAAACGAACCATCGTCACACCCCGCATCGGCTGGCTGCTCGTTGGTTTGGCCCGTTTGTTCCCGCACTTCCTCTACGGCCGCATGGCGAGGATGAACCCCTAGAATGGGACTGATCAGCGAACTCGAAGCCGCGCCCGGCGTTTACCTGGTCGGCTTCATGGGCAGCGGCAAGTCGACCGTCGGGCGGATGCTGGCCGGCAAGCTGGGCTGGGAGTTCGTGGACCTCGACGACGAGATCGAAAAACGCGCCGGCATGAGCATCCCCGAGATCTTCGAGGCGCAGGGCGAACCGGCCTTTCGTGCCTTCGAGCGTAGCGCGCTGCTCGAACAGGTGCAGCAGGTCCGTGAGGGACGTCCGGTCGTTGTGGCGCTGGGTGGCGGCGCCTTTGTGGATGCGAGCAATCGCGAAGCACTCGAGGGCGTCTCGATTTGGCTCGACTGCCCGGTCGAGAGGCTCTGGCAGCGCGTCGCGAGCGAAGCTCATCGCCCATTGGCGAGAGATCGCAACGCCTTCGAGGAACTGTACGAAACGCGCCGCGCCGAGTACGCGCAAGCGAAGTTCACCGTCGAGGATGCGGACGAAGGGCCGGAAGCACTCGTGGAACGAATTGTTGAGCTACTGTCGCAGTAGCAGGCCCCGCATCCTTCGCGGCAACCGTCTACCACTCCGAATCGCCCGCCACCGAACCCATGCCAGAGCCTCTCGTCAGAGTCGAAAACCTCAGCAAGATCTACCGCTCGGGTGTGGAGGAGTTGAGGGTCATCTCGGGCGCGAGCTTCGAGCTGCATCCGGGCGAGGCGGTGGCTCTGGTGGGGGAATCAGGCGCCGGCAAGACGACGCTGCTGCATATGCTAGGAGCGCTCGACGTCTCGACCGGCGGCGAGATCTATGTCGAGGGCCTGCCGATCTCCTCCTACGACGAGACGGCGCTGGCGGCCTTCCGCAACCGCAGCATCGGCTATGTCTGGCAAAGCTACCACTTGCTGCCGGAGTTCACCGCGATCGAGAACGTCATGATGCCGCTTCTGATCGGCGCGATGGACCACAGTGAGGCCGAGAAACAGGCCCGCCGTTGGCTCGGGGAGGTCGGCTTAGCCGATCGCACTGAACATCAGCCCGGGGAACTCTCAGGCGGCGAGCAGCAGCGAGTCGCCATCGCGCGGGCGCTGGTTACCTCGCCGAAGCTGCTACTGGCCGACGAGCCGACCGGCAACCTCGACCAACACACCGCGGACGCGGTCATCGATCTGATCATCTCCCTGCCTCGGACCCACCAAGTCACCGCGGTGATCGCCACTCACAATGTCGGTTTCGCCGCGCGTTGCGACCGGACGTTTCGTATTGATTCCGGGAACGTAACGCAGATCCAGCCGCCTGAGAAATGAAGACCCTGGCAGACGAGTCCGGTCTTCAGGGGGTCGCTCAACGGAAGCGATACCGTCTCCTCCTCATGGCGGTACAATTCCACTAGCGGGGTTTGCGATGCGCGGCCCGCGAGTTTTTGCTCGAGCGAAGCCTCGCTGCCGCCACGGACACTCAGAGCCGCAAGCGTGAGCTTGCGTTGAGATAGGGCCGCCAAGATGGGTATCACTGGAACAAGACTTGCTGCCGGCGAGGTTACAGCGGCTCCGAGTGACACCTGAAGTTGCTCAACGCAGGCTCACGCCCGCGGCTCTGAGTCGCGGGTCGGGCTCCGAGGCGAGTGGGCAGGACGGCTAGGTTTCAATGGGCATACCATGATCGGTCAAACCATCTCGCACTACAAGATCACCGGCAAGCTCGGTGAAGGTGGCATGGGTGTCGTCCAACCGAGCCGTGACCGTAAGGGAGCGGTCCGGCACGCCCCGCTCACAAATCTACCGCAGGCCGCTAGAGCAGAAGTGCATCCGGCTTCCGCCCCGCCCCAACCAAGCCGTGTCCGCGAGGGAGCGGTCCGGCACGCCCCGCTCACGAATCTACCGCAGGCCGCTAGAGCAGAGGTGCATCCGGCCTCCGCCCCAGCCAAACCAAGCCGTGTCCGCGAGGGGGCAGTCCGACAATGATCGGCACCACCATTTCGCACTACAAGATCACCGGCAAGCTCGGTGAGGGCGGCATGGGTGTCGTCTACAAAGCCGAAGACACCTCCCTCGAACGCCCCGTAGCCCTAAAGTTCCTCGCGCCCCATCTGGTCTCCGATGAAGAAGTTCGCAAACGGTTCGTGCGGGAAGCCAAAGCCGCCGCCGCGTTGAACCACCCGAACGTCTGCACTGTCCACGAGATCGCCGAGGCCAACGGACGCACCTTCATCGCCATGGCCTTCATCGAGGGCGACAGCCTCGAAACGAAGATCGAGGCCGGGCCGCTCAAGCTCAAGGACGCGCTCGACATCGCCATCCAAACGGCTCAGGGCCTGCAGGCGGCGCACGAAAAGAAGATCGTCCACCGTGACATCAAGCCGGCCAACTTGATGGTCACCGGCGAGGGCTCGAAGCAACTCGTCACCATCATGGACTTCGGGCTGGCGCTGCTGACCGACCGCTCGAAGCTCACTCAAATGGACGAGACGATGGGCACAGTGGCCTACATGTCCCCCGAGCAGGCCCAAGGCATGGACCTCGACCACCGTTCGGACATCTGGTCTCTCGGTGCGGTGATCTACGAAATGGTGACCGGGCAGCAAGCGTTCAAGGGCCACTACGACCAGGCGACGGTCTACTCGATTCTCAACGAGGATCCGGAGCCCATCACGGCCCTGCGCACGGGCGTCCCGATGGAGCTGGAGTGGATCGTCGGCAAGTGCCTCGCGAAAGACATCGACAACCGCTACCAGAACGCCGGCGACATGGTCGTCGATCTACGGAACCTGCAAGACAAGCTCAAGTCGGGCAAGTCGACCATCCTGCGCACAGCCCCAGCCGGATCCGTAGGGCGATTGCGTCGATTCGTTCCAGCCGGCCGTGGTCTTGCCGGTTGCGTGATGCTCCTTTTGGTTACCGATGTGGCAGTTCGGGGACTGAGAATCAGCGCAATCCGCGGCCCCAAACCTAGGTCCCAGCTACAATGGACATCTCAGGAGAACCATCATGACCCACCGAAGAAGCCGTCGTGAGTTACTGCGGACCGCCCCGGTCGCTCTAGCCGGCTCGCTGGTTGCTGGAGGCGCCGCCGTCACCACGGTCGAAGGCAAACCCTTTTCCGCCAGCGGTCTTAACGGTTGTCAACTGTTACCCGGCGCGCAGTTCCATGTGGCCATCGATGGCAAGGGGCTCTGGCCCAATCTCACCAAGCTGCCGAATGGCGATCTGGCGGCGGCCGTCTACAACCACCCCAGCCACGGGTACGGAAGCAATAGCGACGTCGAACTGTGGGTCAGCCGGGATCGTGGCGTCAACTGGGTCCTGCGGAGCAAAATCACCGATCATCCCGAGGAGCCCAACGCGATTCGCATGAATCACGCCGTGGGTCTGAACGCGGATGGAGACCTCGTGGCCATCGTCAGCGGTTACCACGAGGGGCAGAAGAGACCTTTTCTCCCACTGCAGCGCTGCCTCTCGAGCGACAACGGCAACACCTGGCGGCGGGACCTGCTCGACATCAAGCTTGTCCCCCATGGCGACATCTTCCCGTTGCCCGACGGGCGGCTCGTCTGTCCGATGTATATCGGTACGAACAAGCCACCGACGGGACGCCGCTCCGCCGTCTTCTTCAGCGAGGACGGGGGCCTCACCTGGGGCGGTGAGCGGGCTGTGGCGGAAGTCGGCGAGACGCACATCATCCGCCGCCGTGCCGGCAACTGGTTGGCGGTCGGGCGGACGAGCTGTCTCGACCGCATGGACGATGTGTTGCCACACGGCAGCGGCGAAGTCCTGTTCGAGTCGGGCGACGAGGGCAAAACCTGGTCGCCGCCTAAGCCCTTATCGCCCCAGGGGCAAGAGAACGCGCACCTGTTGGAATTGGCGGACGGTCGTCTTCTGTGCTCCTTCACGAGCCGTATTCCCGGGTTGTTCGGCGTGGTGTTGCGCATGAGCAGCGACGCCGGCAAGTCGTGGTCGTATCCCGTCGTGCTGGTATCAGCGCCACACCGCGATTGGCACAAGACCGACTGTGGGTATCCCGCCAGCGTGCAGCTCGACGACGGCTCGATTGTCACGGCCTACTACTTCGGCCCGACGCGACCCGAGTGGGCCGCCTACGGTCTTCCCTGGCACCAGCGCTACCACATGGGTGTGGCGCGTTGGGACCTGCCGGTTTGGCCCGAAGACGCTTGAGCGCCTAACGACGAGTGAGTTTCTCAACCCGCCCATTCGCGGGGAAGTCGGGGGAAGTCGGGGAAGTCGGGGGAAGTCGGGGACATCCATGATAGGTATCTGTCAAGGATGGACGCAGTCATCCGAATCCTCCCGTCAGCGGGGGCGTTGTCTTCAGCAGTGACGCTTCGCAGCCCGAGCGTTTTTGCGAATCAAGTCGCAAGGTCAACGAGTCACGTGACCAGACATCCATGTGCGCGCATCGGGTCACCCCACCGTACCGGCCGGGGACCGTCGCGGAAGATTCAGTTTGGGTTTTCAGGCCCGCCGGCCTCGAAACAGAGATACGGACGCATCAGAAATTTCCCAGGAAACTCCCAGCAAACTCCTTCGCGTAGTCCCCAACAGGCGAGGACCGGCGGGCCGCTCGTGACACCGCACAGCGTCGATAAAACTCTTCGTTTCTCCTTTTAACAGAAAAAAACAAATTCTTCTCGTTACGCCTCGGCCGCCACCCGCGGCACGAACGCGCGGCCACTGGTGTCCACGGCCCGCAGATACGCCACCAACTTGCGCGCCA
This sequence comes from Bryobacterales bacterium, assembly GCA_047516085.1. GTDB lineage: Bacteria > Acidobacteriota > Terriglobia > Bryobacterales > UBA6623 > JAKZVK01. Next base: position 8,050 of record JAKZVK010000965.1, on the reverse strand, counting down.
CGGCCAACGTCGCGCGATTGCGAGACCCGCGCGTCAACTCCCGCTCATGGACGTCGTGCAGTTGCGGGTTCCAGCGCGGCGCCAGTTTCGCCGCCTCGATCAGCACCCGCTGCAAATGCTTGTTGCGCTGCTTCGACAGCGGTCCCCGCTGCGTCTTGCCGGCCGACTCGCGCTGTGCCGAACACAGCCCACAGTAACTCACCGCCTGGCCCAGCGAACCGAAGCGCTCCGGCTCGACGGTCTCCAGCGCCCAGGTCAACGCCGTCACCTCCCCCACGCCGTGAATCGACTGCAGCAACTCGACGCGTTCCCGCAACAGCGGATGGCGCCGCAATCCGCGCAGTAACTCCTGCTGCAAACGATCGAACATTTCCAGGCTGCCGCGGGTGATGGCGAGCAGCTCGATCACCGACTCGGGCGTGTCGCGCAGGCTGTCGAGATAGGAGTAGAAATAGTTGTGCCCGTGCAGCCGCCGGGCATCGTAGGGTTCGCCCACTTCCATCAGTAGCCCGCTGATTTTGTTCTTCATGCGGACGGCTTCGCCCACCAGCAGATTGCGATAGCGCAGCACGCGCCGCAACTCGCGCAGGGCGGGCGGCGCCACGTAGCAGCGCGGCAGCAGGTTGCAGCGCAGCAGGTCGCAGATCTTGGTGGCGTCGAGACGGTCGTTCTTCTTCTTGGCGCAGGCGATGGCCTTGAGCATGGCCGGGTGTGCGACTTGCAGTTCCTGGGCGAAGGGCTGGAGGTGATCGTAAATCCAGCCGGTAAACAGGGTGGCTTCGAGCGCGCCCACCCAAGGGCGTTCGAGGGCTGACGCCCAAGCGGTCAGGGCGGCGCGAGTGGCCGCGACCTGGCCGCGGGCGACGAGGGTGCCGTCCGCCGTTTTGATGCAGAAGCTGATGCTTTTCTTATGGACATCGAGTCCGATGTAGTAGAGTTCTGGCATGGAATCCTCCTGGGATTGGCTCTGAGCCGACCGCGTGGCCGCTCTCAGCATTTTGCCCCCGGGAGGATTCCTCTTTGCCACTACCTATGCATTGAAACAGGCGCGTGAATCTGGTTCCGGGGGCCAGCAGAGAACAGCGAACAATTTTTCGATCGATTTGGCCCCAATCACGGACCCTAGTACGCGTTTACAGGATGAGGCTGGGAAGGCGAATCGTCTTCGGCTTCCTGTGGGCGCGATGGCTGGGCTTCTGGCCGCGTTGCTCTCGGCGGTGCTGGCGCTCGTGGCAACTCGGGATCATTGGTCCACGGGTTCACAGGTCTCGAACGGCACGAAGCATGTAGTCGTCTTACCGTTTCGCTGTTCGGGCAGCACTGCGGATCGACAGGCCTTTTGCGACGGACTCATGGAAGTTGTGGCGAGCCGACTGACCGAAATGGAGCTATCGAACACTTCGCTGGTTGTCACTCCTGTGAGCGAAGTGATCCGCAAGGATATTCACTCCGCAGCCGAGGCACAGCGCGAGTTCGGCGCCCAGCTCGTAGTTACCGGTAGCGTTCAAGAGAGCGACAAACGTATTCGACTTATTCTGAATGTCGTCGATGCTGTCGATCTCACCCAATTGCGGTCCCAGGAGATCTTGGGCAGTGAAGCCAATCCTCTTGGTCTGGAGCAGCGGGTGGTGGCAAGCTTGGTCGAAGCACTCGATCTGAACGCGAGCGACGATGTTCTGACCGCGGCCGACGACAACGCTGCAACTGTCCCCGGTATTTACGAATTACTTCTTCAGGGACAGGGCTACCTACAGCGCTTCGATCGGCCCGAGAACATCGATACCGCCATTGACCTCTTCGAGAGCGCGAGCAGGAAGGACCAAGACTTCGCGCCGGCTTTTGCCGGTCTGTGCCGCGCCTATTGGTATCGCTATAAGCACCTGAAACACTTGGATGCTGCCGACGTGGCGATCGAACACTGCAACCATGCGTTGGAGCTCGACCCAAGTCTTGCGCAAGTTCATGCCACGCTGGGATATGCGCACTCGGAGCAGGGCCGATATCGGGAAGCCGTTGCCGACTTTGACCGAGCACTGGACCTGGATCCGCGGAACGTGGAGGCACATCACGGTCTGGCGCGCGCCTACGAAGCCTTCGGGCGCCCCGAAGAGGCCGAAAACACGCTCCGACGTGCCATTGGCATCCGTCCAAGGTATTGGGACGGCTACAACCGCTTGGGACTCTTCTATTATCGCCAGGGCCACTACCAGGAGGCAGCCGACCAAATGCGGCAGGCTGTTCGACTGACTCCGGATAACGTTCATGGATACGTCAACCTCGGAACGATGCTCTATTTCAGCGAGAATTTCGCGGAGGCGAAAGCGATGTTCCGGCGCGCAGCGGAGCTGGATCCGAACCAGCACCGAGCTTTCTTCAACCTAGCATCCCTGAGCTTCGAGGAAGGCGACTATGCCAAAGCCATTGACCTCTACGAGCAATCCTTGGCAGTGACCAACGATGACTATGTGGTCTGGGGTGGTCTGGCTGACGTTCACTTCACAATAGGAGTAGAGCAAGTCGCTTGGCAAACCGCGTACGAGCGTTCGCTTGGGCTTCTTGAGCAGGCGCTTAAACAATCGCCTCGGAATCCGACGTACCTCGCCTACTGGGCTCGGTATGCCGCGCGGTTGGGCCGAAGGGAAGAGGCGCTTCATCGAATTCGCGAAGCACTCGCGCTATCCCCCGATGATTCAAGGACCCAGATTCAGGCCGCACGGGTCTATATGGCGATCGGCGAGCTGCCGGAGGCACAGGCTCGTATGGAGCAGGCTATCTCGCTGGGATATCCAGAAGCGCTCGTTCGCCGTAGGCCGGAGTTTAGACCGCTTTTCACAAGTGCCAGTGGCACTCGTTCAAGCTCGCAGTTCCAGCGCCACACAGGCGTTTTATTCCAAGGAGGAGATTGATGCCAGGAGAAGCAGTGGTTCAGGTTAATCGGCACGAACAGACGATCCTTAAGAAGGAGGGCAATTACGAACTCAAAGTCTCTTATGCGGCGCGCGAACCGTTTCCCCTACTGCAAGCAGGGGAGAACTTTGAGTTCCGGGCCCGACATTTGAAGGTCACCATAACTTACATCGCTCCTGAGACGAGCGAGAAGCTTGAAGGGGAACCCACAGCTCCTCAATACGTCGTCGACAACAGTCCGTTTTCCTGTCAGGTTAAGGGCACGGAGGACAATTTTAGGTTGGTTGACGAGCTCGCCAGCGGCCGGATCAAATGGGAGGCTGAACATCGACCGCAAGACACGGCGCTGATAAGTAAGGAAATCTGGGGTCCAGTCCCTTACTGTTGAGCCGAGGTGCAAGGAGAATGGGTGTAGGTCTGGCGCCACAGCTCCATGCAGCGACTCAGCGTCGATAGTATCGAGACCATATGGCTCAATTTACCCTTGCAGGCGAGGGCTGGTCTTCATCACTGTCAGCAAGGTGAGGGCTTGGGCCGCGAGCTTCGGACACTTCGGCGTGTCACCCTATCCAACGGAGTCGTAGGAGTTGGCGAGGGGTCTTCTGACTCGGCCAGTATTCGCAGAATCACGGGCGAGGACGCGTCAAAGTACTTGTGGGACGACTCGATCGGGCTGGGCCTACAGATGGCCCTGCTCGACGCGGTCGGCAAATCGCAGGGAGTGCCGGTCCACCGGCTGATGGGCGACAAGTGCCGCGATCGCGTGGCGCTTAGCTGGTGGGCCGGCGCGATGCCTGCCGAAGACTGGCGGGTCGAGTGCCAGGAGGCCCTATCTAACGGATATCGTTCCTTCAAGGCGAAGGCGCGGCCTTGGTTTGATCTTCGCGAGCAGTGCCGCCTGCTCGATTCGTCCCTGCCTGAGGACTTTTCGGTTGGCCTTGATTTCAACTGTTTGCTGCTCGACAGTGCAATAGCCGAACCCCATCTCGTTGATCTCGAACGCTACCGGACTGTGGGTGTCTACGAGACGCCCATCCCCCAAGGTGACATCCCCGGGTACCGAGCGCTTCGGAGCAAGACCAAGATTCCCGTCGCGATCCACTATGGTAGCCCGCCGATCGAACTGGCTCTCGAGAACGATGTCTGTGATGGCTTTGTCATCGGCGGTGGCGTCGGTGAGATCCTCGAATCCGCCGCCAAGGCCGCTGAAGCAGACAAGCCCTTCTGGATCCAGATGGTGGGTTCGGAGATCACGGCGACCTTCTGTCTGCATTTGGCCTCGGTACTCAGCCATGCCCGCTGGCCATGTGTGAACCTCCATCATCTCTTCGCCGCGGCGCTCATCCGCCCGCGGATCGAAGTGACTGATGGCACAGCCACGGTACCCGATCGACCGGGCTTGGGTGTGGATCTCGATGAGGACGCGATCGAGCGCTATCGCATCGATTCACCTCCTCTCGAACCGCCGCGGCCTGCTTCGCTGTTGCTCGCCGTCGAGTGGCCCGAGGGCGGCACGAGCTACTACGGCAACGGTCGCATGATGCTGCACGACTTCATGAAGGGGCATCTCCCGGCTTTTGCGCGCGGCGTTTCCATGAGAGAGATCCCGAACGACGGCAGCCGGGATTGGAAGGACCTTCTCGACCGGGCCCTCAAGAGTCCCGTTCACGTTGGGAAGGTGCCCTTACAGAATTCCGGACGGAGTTGACTGTCCAACCGCCGGCCAAAGCCAACTTCAGTTCGGGCAGATACACAAGGGAGAGTTCCGCACTGCGGGTGGGCTCGATCGACAACGAGGCTCGGGCTCCCTCAGGCTTCCAGGAGTGCTCCTATCTTTTGTGCCGTCAAGACCAGGCCCGTCTCTGACCTCAGATCGGGTGGTGACAAGACTTGGCTCTCCAGTCGTTTCTCCGCAAGGCCCTCAGCCAGCGTGGAAGGACCGATTTCGCGGGAGAAAACCGTCTCGTTGCTCGGCACGCGCGCGGTGCACCAGTCGTCAATTCTGTTCAAGCCGTCGGTGATAGTCAGCGACGGCACACCCAACGCTGCCAAATCGGGCAGACCGAGGTCGATAAGGCTGTGGCCCAACTCCTCCAGCGTCCGGGTGCCGGTGCCGTAGGAGACGAACCGTACGTCCACGTCGTGGCGCAGCTTCAGCAGCTCGTCCACAATCTGCGCGTCGGGGATGGCGTGGCCGCGTCCTCGGCCGTCGCAGCCTCACTGTGAGGTACCCGTACGGCTGATGATCTCGGTCGACGACGGGAACGACTGGGTCGGGGTGTTGGGCGGCCTTGGGACAGCGCGATTGCGCGGAGAGAATCGCGGGAACGGCGCCTAGCGTGGTGCGCAGGAAAGAGGGCGGCAGAGCATGCGGGGATCTTAGCCAAGCTCGGAACCCCGTGCAAGGCGTGCATCCCATCGAGAGCGCCACCGGCGCTACAATCGTGCCGGGCAGTATGCACGGCTTCTCCGCCACGGTGACCAGCCCCACGCGGAGACGAGATGGGAGGATTCGTGGGAAAACTCGAGCGTCTCTGGCGACAGGGCGTTACTCGCCGTGGCGCGATACGAGGGTTGGCCGGTTTCCTGGCGGGATCGCCCCTGCTCCACTCGCAGCAGGATCCGTTGCGCGACCACAGCCGCGTTCCCGGCATGGACGAGCTTGTCAACGCTTTCGATTTCGAGGCGGTCGCATACGAGAAACTGCCGCGTCAGGCATACACCTACACGGCCTACGGAAGCTGCGGTGAGTTCACCCTGCGTCGCAACCGCGAGGCGTTCAAATGGGTCAACCTGCTACCGAGGGCGGTGGTCGATGTCAGCTCGATCGAGACGGCGACGGAGATTCTTGGCACCAAACTTCGCTTCCCGATTCTCGTGGCGCCCACGGCGGGTCACGTTGCCCTTCACCCCACCGGTGAGGAGGGCACCCACGAGGGGAGCACGGCGGCAGCCGAAACACCGATGATCGTCAGCCACGTCGCCAGCATGCCGATCGACAAAATCCAACAAGCAGCCGGCGGCACGCTTTGGTATCAACTGTATCCCGCGCCGGAGATCGAGGCTAACCGCGAGCGGCTCGACAAGGCGCAAGCGGCGGGGTGCCGAGCTGTCGTCGTGACCGTGGATCAGGAGGCTGCGTACTACGAGAGACCGCTGCACGACCGAAATCTCTCGAGTCGCCGGAGCCCCAGGCGGACCCGCCCGCGCGGGGTCCAGGAGGTGAATCGCTATCGCGTCCGGACTCACAGGCTGTGGTACGAATGGAAGCTGTTCGACCAGCTACGTCCTCTGGTCGATGTGCCGATGCTGGCGAAAGGGATCCTCACCGCCGAAGACGCCCTGCGATGCGTCGAACACGGGCTCGACGGAATCGTCGTTTCCAACCACGGCGGGCGGGCGTTGGACTACAGTCCCTCAAGCCTGGAGGTCTTACCCGAGATTGTTAACGCGGTCGGTGGCCGCATCCCTGTGTTGGTCGATAGCGGCTTCCGCCGTGGAAGCGACATCCTCAAGGCTTTGGCGCTGGGCGCCTCGGCGGTTTGCCTCGGCCGCGTGCCGCGCTGGGGTCTGGGATCCTTCGGGCCGCCGGGTGTGCAGCGGGTTCTCGAAATCCTGCAAGCCGAGTTGGTGATGGCGATGGCGCACACCGGCCGGCCCACCCTGGCTTCGATCGACCGAACCCTCGTAAGGACGGACCTGCCTTGAGCCAGCGACGCTTCAGCAGACCCCTGTTCAGCAGACGCCGCGCTCTGGCCGGCTTCGGCTCGTTGATCGCTGGGTCCCCGCTGCTGAAGGCCCAGCAGGCGCAACCCGTCATCGGCGAGCCGCCGGGGCGGATTGCGCCGATCGAGGAACTCATCAACACCCTCGAGTTCGAAGCCGTAGCCGAGCGCAAGCTCGAGGATGCCGTCTTCGCGGCCATTGCCGGAGGCGACCGCAAAGGGTTCGACCGAATCATCTACCGGCCACGCTTGATGGTCAACAGCTTGGAGATGGATCTGAGCAGCCAGTTGTTCGGAGACACGATGTTCGCTCCGATCGTTGTCGGACCCGCGTCCCACCAGAGGCGGTTCCATCCGCAGGGGGAGTCGGCCATGGCCCGCGGCGCGGCGGGCGCGAAGGCTGCGCTGGTGGTGGCCGACCGCTCCGACACCCCTATCGAGAAGGTCGCCGCCGAGGCTCAGACACCTCTCTGGTATCAGGTGTATCCGGAGCCGAAGGCGGACGCCCTTATGGCCCGGGTCCGCCGGGCCGTTCGAGCGGGATGCAAGGCGGTCTGCATCACGGTGGGCACGCCCCACCCACCCATCGGCTCAGGCGGCTCTCCTCGGCTTTCTGATCGGGCGGCGTTGGGCCATCCCGCCTTGGACTGGGACTACATCGACCGGATCCGCCAGGAGATCGCCGTGCCATTGTTGCTCAAGGGCATCATGACGGCTGAGGAAGCGCAGACGGCCGTGGAGAGAGGCGTCGAGGGCGTCATCGTCTCGAACCACGGCGGTGGGTTTGTGGAGGGCTTGGCTGAGCCCATCAGCGTCTTGCCCGCGATCGCGGATGCCGTGGGCGAACAAGTCCCCATTCTCATCGACGGAGGCTTTCGGCGGGGCAGCGATGTACTGAAGGCTCTGGCGTTGGGGGCCCGCGCCGTTTTGATCAGCCGTCCGGCGCTGTGGGGCCTCGCCGCTTACGGTGCCCGCGGCGTTCAAACGGTGGTCGAGCTTCTGCAAACCGAACTCGGCCGAGACATGGCCATGTGCGGGGCCGTTAATCTGCGGGCCGTCACCCGGGACTTCATCAAGGTCGACCGCCGATGATTGGTCACTTTCGGGGCCGAATACGCCGGTGCGACTAGCGCGACTCTAACTCTTCGATTCGGTACAGGTGCGTGTCGGTGCGGAGGTAGATGGCGCCGTCGACGACGGCTATCGAGGCCAGGGTGCGTCCGTCGAGTTGGCTGGTCGCGAGTTTCTCGAACTCGCGGCGAGGCGCGATGGCTGTGGTGAGGCCCGACTCGTTGAGGAAATAGATGCGGCTGCCCGCGAGCACGGGCGAGGCCGAGTATTCACCTTCCAGGCGCACGCGCCACAGCTCTTCGCCGGTCTTGGCGTTGAGGCAGCTCGCGATGCCCTTGTCGCTGACC